>CAYGNU010000683.1:0-2506 GCA_964351175.1 uncultured Roseivirgaceae bacterium
AATTTATCAAATTGCTCTCTAACAATGTGGTAGAAAGAGAACAAAGACTCGTTGACCTTGCTTACAACTCAGTTCGTCAAAGAACGGCAGGAGCTCTAATTGAGATATTCGAAAAATTTAACTCAGAGACTCCAGATCAACCTTTAAAAGTTTCCCGGGATGATCTTTCTAATATAGTAGGTACAGCCACAGAATCTGTTATACGCGTATTATCAGATCTTAAAGAGGAGCAAATAATTGAGGTTCAGTCTGGGAAAATTATTATTAAAGACTTAGAAAAATTATCTAAAATACAGCAATGGCATTACGCTAGATAATCTGAATTCAGATTACTATCAATACTTAATATGACCTTCATCATGATAAAGGACTCCCAAATAGTTGATTTTTGAGTCTTAAAAAAGTAACTCATGAAATCTAATGCTTTATTTATACTGATGTTAATTCCTGCTTTCTTTAAAGCACAATCTACATCTAAATTTATAATTGAGCCTTCTAGCTCATTTGTACTTAGCGGTGTATCTAATGTAAATGAATTTGATTGTGAGCTTCAAGAAGGTTTCTGCGAGGATCAGCTAACAATAGCATACTCTCATGAAGGCAATCATTTATATTTCGAAAAAGCGAGCCTTAGCTTAAGCGTCAGTAAATTTGATTGTAAGAGTAAGTACATTACTCGGGACATGAAAAAAACACTGAAGGAAGAAGAGTATCCCCTT
The DNA here is from genome assembly GCA_964351175.1 of uncultured Roseivirgaceae bacterium. GTDB lineage: Bacteria > Bacteroidota > Bacteroidia > Cytophagales > Cyclobacteriaceae > Fulvivirga. Next base: position 720 of record CAYGNU010000683.1, read on the forward strand.
ATGGAATTTAAGCTTCTTTCTATCGAAAACTTTAGTAATAGCAAAGGTGCGACTCCTCTAGCAGAAGCACTGGTCACAATTTCTGGACATACAAATAGGTATTTTTTAAAGTATGAAATGAAACCCACTTCGGACAATGGATACCAAATAAAAATGACGTCAGACTTTAAAATGAAAGACTTTAATATTGATCCTCCTTCTGCTATGATGGGCCTAATTAAGGTGCATGATACTATAACTGTTGATATTGACCTGCAAATAACAATGCTTTAATCTATCTTTAGTTTGGTATGTTTAGCATAAAGCCAAATAAATTTATCCAGCTCTTTAAAATTCAATTTTTCCAATTTATTGACCTTTCTAAATACAGTTAGCGCATCTACAAATTCCGTATAGCTATTTGGTTTGAAACCTTTTGGATCCTTGATTAACGAATCTAAAAGTAGTAGTGCATCAGCACTGTAAATTGGAAAATTATCCTGATTGTGCCAATTACAATAGGTTGAAGCAAAGTCTAAAAACTCAACATCATTTTCATTATTTACAAATGAAGCCATTCTATTGACTGCCTCTGGGTCACCCTCCTTTATTTGCTTTTCAAGATCAAGAGAAGCAATAAAACTGGCAAGGTCATTCCTGCCAGTTTTTAAGTTATCTAAATATGGGTTTTTAAAAGCTGAAAGCTTAATGTAGACTTCTTGACTTGAATTATTGTAGAAATTCTTCTTAAAATATTCTTTAGTCTTAGTGTCTCCCGTAAAGAATCCCTTAATATTTATAAAGTGTTGAAGGTGCTCTAATTCGAGATTAAATAGCTTATCGCTCACGATAAACGAATTGAATAGGAAGTATCATTCTTACTCTTACTGGATGACCTCTTTGTTTACCCGGGTTCCAAGCGGGGCTTTGTTTAAGGACTCTTAAAGCCTCTTCATCACAGCCCATCCCTATGCCTTTGATCACTTCAAAATCAGTCAATTCACCGTCAGCATTAATCACAAATTGAATAAATACTTTACCTTGAACTTTTGCTCTAAGTGCTTGTGGAGGATACTTTATATTTTCATAAATTGATTTGAAAAAGTTTGCCATACCTTCCTTGGGAGTAGGTTTATGTTCTACAATTGTAAATATCTCATTGGCTTCTTCTTCGGCTGGCTTCTCAATTTCAATCACTACTTCAAACATATCATCTTCAGAAATATCCATATCAAAATCTACCTTAATCTCTTCTATAATTTCTTCAACATCCTGTACTTCAACAATATTTGCTTGTTTGATGACTTTCTCTGGTGGCGGTGGTGGTGGCTGGTTGGTTAATGGAACATCCATTATTTCATCCATCGCCTGCATGTTACCTTCTAGGTTGACTAATGATGTGTTGTCATAGCTGCGCCATTCAAACATGGTGGTCACAAATAATAAACTTAAAAACAGGCCGATACTAAAGAATAATTTTTTATTCGTTATCGCATTTGTTCGTCTAGCTTTTTTTATAGCTATTAAATCCGTTACAAAATCCGCGTTAGCCCATGGTTTTTTCTCAATAGGTTTGATTTTACCTTGGCTCTCATTTACAACTTTTAAGTTATAAATATTATCGGCAGTTTCTGGAAGTCCCATGATTGAAATAGGTTTGGTTCTTAACTATATAAATATCCATACTTACTCACAGAATTAATATGATAAATGGTTATAAAGAAAAATGACAATAATCAGCCTATTAAAAAGGTATGAGTCGTCCTAAAATAGGTTGACAGTTTTTAATAATAAATTTAAGACCGAAG
>CAYGNU010000684.1:0-2502 GCA_964351175.1 uncultured Roseivirgaceae bacterium
ACTGATGTACCTTGGCAAAGAGGCTATGAATGCTGATCAAGTACCAGTATTTACCATGCCTCGAATGAAAACATTTTTAGAGAGCAATGGCCCATGGAGCCAGTTGGTTTCACTCAAAAACATCGCTATTCAAGAGATGAAAGAGCAGGATACAATAACCCTATCTAAGTCTCTAGCTGTAATTCCTTATACAGTACCGCACCGTGATGAATTTTCCGAGACGGTCGGCTATAAAATTATTGGGCCAAACAAATCAGCTTTGTTTATCCCTGATATAGACAAATGGGTTAAGTGGCAAAAAAGCATTAATGCTGAAATTGCTAATGTAGACTATGCCTTCATTGATGCTACTTTTTATGATGCTGCAGAAATCAATAACCGTGATATTTCAGAAATTCCACATCCATTTATAATAGAAAGTATGGCCTTGTTTGAAAAACTGTCAGCATCTGAAAAGAAAAAGGTTTACTTTATTCATTTTAACCATACTAATCCTGCTTTAAACCCACAAAGTGAACAAACGAGTCAGATTATCAAAAATGGTTTTAACATAGCCCGTCTTATGGATACCTTTCAATTATAAGCTTCAAAAAACATCTAAAACCTTCAAATTTTAAACATAATGGTTTTTTCACTGTTCATACAGTATGAAAACAAAGACATTAGAACAAATCGGAATGAAATGGGGACTAATCGTTTTTGTATTACTCTCCGTATATTTTTTCACCTTACAATTATTTGGTTTTGAGCATGTGATAGAGCTCAGATTATTTAACGGGGTAATCATGTACTTCGGTATTTATAAAGCAATTAAAGAGTTTAAAAATTCTGATAATAAATTCAATTACTTTCAGGGAATAGGTACTGGTGTTATTACAGCTTTTGTTGCAAGCATAATTTTTGCGCTTTTCGGTTTCCTTTATCTCAGTTTGATTAATCCTGAATTTATGGAATCAATAAAGCAAAATGAGATGTTTGGAATTCATATGACTAAATATGGTGCACCCATACAAATCTTCATTGAAGGTATTGCTACTGGATGTGTTATGAGTTACGCTAATATGCAGCTACTTAAAAAACCACGCTTATCGAAAGTGAAAAATTAGACCATTGTTTTCTTCAGTCTTAACTCAGAAATCTAAGGTTTCAACAGTGACTTGTATTGCACTTTTTTCAATCTTATTGATAGTTTCTATGAAATCTTATTCCCAAAATTTAGAAAAACATCAGTGGAAAGAAAGAGTAATGCTCATTGTCGCTGACAATCCGGAAAACCTCAATTTAGCAAAGCAGTTAGAAGAACTTCGTTCGGATATTGAAGGCTTAAACGAGCGAAAATTAGTGGTTATAAATTTTTTAAGGACTACTATAAGTATGGGTTAGTAAACGAAATTAGAGGTGAAATAGAAGGCAACAATAAGAAATATCATACTTCTTCAAAGTCATTTGAGATCGTTCTTATTGGGCTTGATGGAGGAGTGAAGTACAAAACATCAGAGTTTCTTGACAGCAGTTCTCTATTTGCCATCATTGATGGCATGCCTATGCGCAAAACAGAGTTAAACAAGAATGAATGAGGCTTTCTTAGGGCTGTCATCAAAAAGGATACAATTCACCTTAGAACGACATCTAATGAAATCCCAGATTTGAAATTTGAATTTGACATATAATAGGAAGGTAGTTAAATTACAATCTTCTAGCTGAACTAACGGACTGTTAATATGACTGATGATTTACTTAACATTTTAGCATCAATTCTTCTACTGTTCGTAAGTGTCTTTATTTTTATCTGGGGAGTTAGATTTAGAGATAAAGGTCACGGAGCTATCTTAACAAATATTAGTCTTATCGGTAGTTCTCTCTTGATACTCATTTTAAGTATTGCTCTTTTCACCTCAGATAAGACCTTTTTCGTAATATTTTCATTCATTTGGAATTAAATTAACACAACTCATGCCCTTCAAAATCGACTTTCTAGATCATGTAGCCATAAGAGTAAAAGACTTGGCAGCCTCAGCAGCATGGTACGAAAAAGTACTCGGATTGAAAAAAGTACTGCTACCAGAATGGGGTGAATTTCCTATTTTTATGATGTCTGGTAAAACAGGCATTGCCCTCTTTCCTGCTAAGTTGGATGATCCCAAACTAGAGGCTAAATCAAAGAATATTAAAATTGACCATTTTGCCTTTAATGTCACTAATAACGATTTCCAAAAGGCCATAAAACATTATGACACGCTAGGAATTGAATATAACATTCAAGATCATCACTACTTCCATTCTATTTATACCAAAGACCCCGATGGCCATATCGTTGAACTGACCACTTTAGTGAAAGATGCTAAAGATATTTACCCAGAGATCAGTAACTGACAACACTAGGCTTATCATTCAATAGAAATTTATATTTTTATAAACATAAGAGATATAACAGAACTTCTGTTATCCTGATGTTGTGTTGAATTGTCACAGTTTATTTAGGTAGTCTGCTAATTTCCAGGG
>CAYGNU010000685.1:0-2488 GCA_964351175.1 uncultured Roseivirgaceae bacterium
ATGTATGGACCAGACCTGACGGTACTTCTGTGACTACTGCGGTTGGCACTTTAGATATTACGAATGCTTCGATAAGTGATGCCGGTGGATATACGGTAAGAGCTAAGCCTACAACAGGTTGCTATTCTGAGGAATCTGCTACTTTCAATTTAGAAGTAAGCAGCCCGCCAACTTTAGAGATTACCAATAATAATTTGGATAATTTTTGTAGCGGCACATCCGTAACACTCCAAGTTCCGGATTATACCAGTGATTTCACGTATCAATGGCAAAGGGATGGTGCTGACCTAACTGGTGAAAATGGAAATAGTATTACCGCTAACCAGTCAGGAAATTATACAGTAGAAGTGACCGATGCTAATACTTGCCTTACAGAAACTGCTACCTACCAAATAACTGAAGTTGCAAACCCCTCCTCAGTCGTGGACGGGCCTACTGAAACATGTATAGATGTTGAAACTACATTTAATGCTGCGAGTACCGGAACGTCAGGGTTTACTCTTACCTATTCCTGGCAGGTAGATGGAAGTACTGTCAACCCTACAGACCCCACTCAACTTTTAGCAACATTTACAACTGCAGGTAATCATACAGTTACTTTAACTACTTCCTATAATCCATCCGAAGTAGCAAGTTGCAGCGATGTAGAGGTTTTTAATGTAACCGTTTCAGATACTCCCACTATTACATTCAGTGAATCTGATGGGGTTCAAAAGTGTCAGGCTGAAACTCTTTCTATAAGCGTAACAAATAACAATGTTTCATCCTATAGCTGGTCATTACAAAATGCTGCAGATAATTCCGCGATAACTATTCCAAGCTCAACAGACAGCCTCTCTTCTGACTTTATTGTTCCCGTGTTGCCTAATGTTGATGAAGTGATTGCTGTAGTTGATATTGTCACCAATGTCAATTGTACTGTTCAAGGCACAATTAATATTGCCAATTATGAATCAAGCCTTGATATTGCTTTATCTTCCGACCAATCTATACCTGATATAGTTACTCTAGATGAAGCAAATTTCGTTGAGTTAGAAGTTGTAAGTAGCCTCACCAATCCTCGCTGGAGACCAAACGACATCATGAGTGATTCCACTGGCACATCAGTTACTGTATTCCCAAATCAACCATCCACCATTGTAACATTAATTGGGACAGATGAAAATGGGTGTGCAGTTTCGAGTCAAATTGAAATCGTCCTTGACAACTTAAGACCTAAAAGAACCTTCTCCCCTAATGGAGATGGAATGAACGACTGCTGGGAAATATTAAATTCGTCTCAGCCAAATACTGAAGGATGCAAAGTTTACATTTTTGACTCACGTGGTAAGAACATCAAAGTAGCCGATGCACCATTTGCTAATAATTGCGTTTGGGATGGGAATTTTAATGGGTCACCTGTCCCGGAAGGAATTTATTATTATGTCTTCAAATGCGGCGATGCTCAAATGAGCAAATCTGGTAGTATTTTATTGGCTCGTTAATATTACAATCACCTAATCATCTTATTTCGACCTTTAAAAGCAGAGGTTTATCTAAAATATACCTTAAAATAGTTACATTTTTTATTGATATAATTCTGCTTTTGATTATAACTGTACCTTTACCATGACCCGATATACCTTTTGAATTTCAGGGGGGTTATCTACCTTGCTAAAGGGTTACATTATACCATAAAAGTGTATCTATGACCGTATCCATTTCAACTAATACCATGAATAGCTACTGGAAGTCTTTAATTTTTACATTTTTCTTTCTTTCTACCCTAATTGCCTCCGCTCAGGAAAACTGCGGCAATGGGATAGATGATGATGGTGATGGTCTTATCGACTGTTACGATGGCGAGTGTTCCGATGATGGAGCTTGCGATGACTTCTTCTTTGGCAATACAGTCGTTTGTGCAGACGATATTGATGTGACCACTTTTGCGATTAGGCAACAATGGGGTTCAGAAGACAGAAGCGCCAACAGTCACGCTACTCCGATGGTAGGAGATCTTGATGGAAATGGAATTCCTGAAGTGGTAGCTACGAACAAACATGGGAGGTCAGTCTTCATTATGAATGGAGCAACAGGCGCAACTATGTTTAGTGCTACAATGAATTTTGATCCTGAGAACGCTCCGGTATTGGGCGATATTGATGGAGATGAATTTGGGGAAATTTTAGTTTCACAGGATCAGGGTGATGACATGATCATGTACAATCATGATCTAACAATAGTTTGGTCTGGTAAAGCTTCTAAAAATGATGCGATTGGACTACCTGGGTTTGCGGATTTTGATGAAGACGGTGATGTAGAAATCTATTATAGAAATGAGATTGTTGATGCAGCGACTGGCAATATCATTGTAACTGGTACTAATTCAGATTGGGAAAAAGATTTTACACATGGGTCACTTGCCATTGATCTTTTGCCGGCATCTGCATGCGCTGATTGCGGCGGACTGGAATTAGTTTCTGGAAATGAAGTTTGGGCCATCAATGAA
>CAYGNU010000686.1:0-2485 GCA_964351175.1 uncultured Roseivirgaceae bacterium
CCCATCATGTTTATCAACAATGCTTTTTACATAGCTGAGTCCCAATCCGAAGCCTTTAACATCATGCCTGTTGCCGGTAGGTACACGATAAAATTTATCAAAGATTCTTTTAACAGCATCCTTGGACATGCCAATGCCATTGTCCTTTACATTAATTTCAAAAGCATTGTCTGTAGAGGTTGTTGATATTGAAATGTTCGGCTGATTCACTGAATATTTAAGAGCGTTGTCTATCAAATTTATAAGCACATTGGCCAAATGATGCTCGTCACCTGTTAGGTTATCGTTTTGAGCATTTAAAAACAATTCCAACTTGCCTTTTTTATCTTCTATGGCAATCATCAGATTAGCAGTTGCCTGATTGATTAGTTGATGCATAGATAGTTTTTCATGCTTAATAGAAAATGACTCCTTATCCAACAGCGCAGATTGCAGCACCTTCTCCACCTGATTGAAGAGCCTGGTGTTTTCATCTTTGATCATTCCTAAATACCTGAGGAGCGTCCCTTCATTAGATCGCAATTCTTTTTCGTTAAGCGCCTCAACTGCTAATGACACCGTAGCTATAGGAGTCTTCAACTCGTGAGTCATATTGTTGATAAAATCGTTCTTTATTGCAGAAAGCTTCTTCTGCCTGAAAATGATATGAATAGCATAGCTAAAACACGTTACAATGATGAGAATGAAAATTATGGATGCCGCAAGGGTAGTCCAAATTTGCTTATACAGATAGGTAGATTGGGAGGGGAAATTAAGTAACAGGTAGTTAGCATTATCAAATATGTCGTTTGGAAACAGTGCCGCCTTGTGTTCTGACTTTTTTAACAATTCCACATTTGAAGCATTGCTATCAATAATACTGTCCTTGGCCGAATTCCAAACCGCAAATTCGTAATTAATACTAATACCCTTGCCCACCAGAGATTTGTGAAGCATAGAGTCTATGAGGCCTATATCTATTTTACGATGGATTTCTGTCTCACGAGAAGTTAGCTTATCGAGCACAACATTAACCATTTGTACTTTTGACAGCACCCGTTGCGAGCTATCTGTCCATATATTGGCTACCGAGTCAGTTAAAATTTCAATCTTAAATGGCGCATCTCTAAACTCCAGCTTATCTACATCTTTAACCGGCTTAGGTACAGGTATTGGCCTTAGTTTTCTGTGTTTTTCCATAACAGGCAAACTATCATGATCATAAACCACATATTTCTTACCCTTAATATCTATACCTTCTTCCCTATAAATGAATTTAAAGTTGTTATCAACTTCGCTATAAAATGAAATAACATTGGAGGAGGCCATAGATGCCACTTCGTGACGCTCAAGATTAGAGGCAACCTGATTCAATGATGAGATTACATTTTCGTTAAACGTTTTCTTATTTAACTGAATGGCATTATTAATCCAGTATACCTGAAAAGAGGTAAGCCCTACTAATGCCACTGACATTAATATGATGATAGTCCATATGGTAGAGCCCTTCATAGTGCAAAAATAAGGGATTATTCCCTTGCTCAATTCTATTTAACTTTTTTTAACACACTACAATAAATTCAATCGTTAAGGTGTTTCTGCTTGGTTTTTAAGCTACATAGGAATAATTTCGACCATGGAATTAAAAAATGGAACCTTTAAAGTGCAGGGAATAGACCTCACTAAAATTGCAAAGCAATTTGGTACCCCGCTTTATGTTTACGATGCTGACAAAATTATTGACCAATTACAGTCATTAAAAAACGCATTTTCTAATCAAAAAATAAAGATTAAATACGCAGCAAAGGCATTGACCAACCTTTCCATTCTAAAATTAATGAAGAAACACGGAGCCGGTGTTGATGTGGTATCTATTCAAGAAGCTGAACTAGCTATGAAAGCTGGTTTTGAACCTAGTGAAATACTATTTACACCAAACTGTGTATCCTTTGATGAAATAGTAGAAGCTGTTGATCTAGGATTGATGATCAATATTGACAATATCTCAATCCTTGAGCAGTTTGGCCATAAATATCATAACAAAGTACCATGCTGCATACGGCTTAATCCGCACATTATGGCCGGAGGCAATACAAAAATTTCAACAGGCCATGTTGATTCAAAATTTGGTATCTCAATCTATCAGCTTCCACACTTGCTAAGAGTAGTTAAAACGAATGGTATTCATGTGACAGGTTTGCACATGCATACTGGCTCTGATATTCTTGATGCTGATGTGTTTTTAAAAATAGCTGAAATACTTTTCGGTGTAGCTCGAGATTTTCCTGATCTGGAATTTATAGATTTTGGTAGTGGTTTTAAAGTTGGCTATAAAGAGGGTGATATCACTACTAACGTGTATGACTTAGGTTTAAAAATGGGTAAAGCATTTGATGACTTCTGTGAAGCTTATGGCAGAAAGCTAGAGATGTGGCTTGAGCCCGGAAAATATCTGGTCAGTGAAGCAGGGGTATTTTTAGTTCAAGCTAATGTAGTTAAAACTACT
>CAYGNU010000687.1:0-2481 GCA_964351175.1 uncultured Roseivirgaceae bacterium
AGCAGAATCAACCTGCATTTCTACAATATTAAGCTTCCACCTTCCTTTGAACTTCTCGAGATCTGAAGATTCATTTACCTGTGTGCAAGAAACAAGTAAAGATGTTATTAAAGTCGAATATAAATAGGTTAATCTCATATTTCTAATTGTTGCCAACAATTAGATAGCAGTAATTCCTGCTTTTTCCCTTATGTTATTGGCTAATTTAACAAGTATAAATATAGGTCAATACTTTTATTAGATGTTAATATAATGAAATAGATTCCTTTAAAACATTACGGAATGACCTCCTTTTTCTTATCGCCTGTCCTTAATTATAAAAAAATCAAAACCCTCTAACACTTCTAAACAGTGGAATTTAATATGACGGAAATGATGGTAAGTTGCCACTTGCTCCATTGTCATTGCAAAAGATGCTGAATCTAGTTCAGCATGACAGACTATTCCTTTATTGTCATTATGGACTTGATCCGCAATCCTACCCTAATACTAATAGTAGCTGAATCCAGACACTGAATCCATAATAACTTAAATTGTCACCCTGAGAAAGCCTGTAAGACAGTTGGTGGATCGAAGGGCATCAATAAAAGGTCTAAAAACAGCTAATTGTAATTAGGGGAGACCCAAGGTTTTAACTCAAAACCATCAGAATTACAGACCATTTTATGAAGTAAGAATTGCCTTCAACTCACTCAGCATCATAGCCGTGGCGCCCCACACAATTCGGCCATCTACATCAAAGTAAGGTGTTTTCAATTTATAGCCAGTGCTAAACTCTATCACGGTTTCCTTTATGGTAGCAGCTTTCAATAAATGACTTACAGGCACTTCTATCAACTCCTTTACCTCATAAGCATCTAACACAAATTTTGGCTTCTGTTCAATGTAGCTCACAAACGGTGAGACTTTAAAATTACTGGGGGGAATGAACAGGTCACTTAACTGACCAATAATCTTAACATCACTCTCAGCAACGCCTATCTCCTCTCTCGCCTCCCTTTTTGCGGTATGAATGAGGTCAATATCTTCAGGTTCCCACTTGCCTCCAGGAAAGCTTATCTGACCGCTGTGAGTTCCATCATATTCATGACGCTGCGTTAAAGGAAGGTATAATTCGCCATCTTTTTCATAAAAAAGGATCAATACACTACTCAATCGAGCTTTGGTCATTTTAGTGTTATCAAACCTAGACGTCTCGGTTCCTTTAGGCATCATAAGCATGTGTGCTTTAGGGCCTGGAAGTGGTAATTTTAGCCTTTGGGATAGTCGGTCAATTAAATTATTCATGAACCACAGTTCAGCGAAGTATTCACTCGCTCTTTTCTTTCAATGGCTATTTTATAGTTCAGACAAGCCTTTTGGAGATTATTGGTGCTTTCATACACCTGACCCAAAAAGTTATACACCTGATCAACAAATGGATCCATTTTAGCTGAACGTTCTAAAAGGGTAATAGCATTTTCGATATCACCTGTTTTGAAGTAATAAAGGCCTTTGTTTCGGTAAACCCATGCATTATCACCGTCAATGGTCATACTCCTATTGATGTCTTCTTTGGCAGCTGCAAGATTATCCATTAACAGAAATACATAACCTCTGTTGTTAAGAAAATAAGGCTGACCTGGTTCCAAATCCAAGGCCTGATTTACCAGCTTTAAAGCCCCTGCGTAGTCATTTCTTTCAATGGCAATCAAAGCCAGTGCATTATAAGCATTTGGCTCTAAGGCATCAATTTTTAGCGCCTCATTCAAATCTGACTCAGCGCCTTCCAGATCCTTTAGATAATACTTAACTGTTCCTCTATTGATTATTGTTTCAGCATTATTAGGATCCTTTTCTAATGACATGTTGAATGACACAACGGCATCCTCAAAACTCCTCATTTTAGTTTGTACTAATCCCTTTCGAAAGTATACATCAGAACTATCTGGTAATTTACTCTGGACATATTCAATATCATCCAAGGCTCTGTAAAGTTCATTTAACTCATAAAAAGCGTTTGCTCTATTAAGTATAGCATCATAATAGTCCTCTTGGCACTCTATGGCCTTATCGTATTCCAAAACAGCCTGACCGTATTGCTTCTGTCGGTAATAAACAATACCCAAATTATTAAGAGCAGGTGCATAACAAGGATCTAGTTTAATGGCTTCAGAATAAAAGCGAACTGCTTCACGAAAATCCTGCTGTCTACTAGCTTCATTTCCCCTAATCAAAAAGCGTTGTTTTTGTGTTTCGGTATTCGTTCCGCAAGACAGACTAAAAACCAGAAGGATTGCCACTATGAAATTTTTCATATTCAAAGCTACTTCAGACTGCTCAAATAAACTTAATCAATTAAGAGGTAATCACTTCTGCCTTAAGTTCATTCAACAAATTGTAAAGACCGAAGTATGTTCTGTTCACATACAAGCCATGCCTGTTACCACGAGCTGTTTTTGAGTTATGAATCTCTTTCATTCTTGACACCCTATCTCCTAC
>CAYGNU010000688.1:0-2476 GCA_964351175.1 uncultured Roseivirgaceae bacterium
TACAAAGACCGACTATTAACCACCTGTGCGAGTTTCTCGCTGTATGCCATAGTCTTCTTTGCTGCTTATAATTTAGGCGGATTTATGACCCTTTTTATTCCATTTCTATTGATGGGTGTTTCAGCAGGTTCTTTTAAAATATCGTCAGCGAAAATTGATTCAAGTAATGACAATGCCACCGAACAATGTTGGGAAGTAGTTAATTGGGTTAGCATGGTTGTTTTCTACCTTGGAGGTAATTACTTGGTAGTAATGGAGCTCAGCAAGTCACTTCATTTAGCTGATACATTCCCTTTATTTGTCAAAATAATTTTCATGATACTCACAGCACTTATACCATTAGGGTACATCTACTATGGCCTTAAGAAAAAGAAACTAGCTATGCTTAACCTAGGCATGGCGGCAGTGGCATTAAGCATAATGACCTTGAGATATTATCATGAGATCCTTGCAATTGAATATGAACTTATAATAGTCGGTATTGCTATTTTAGGAATAGCGTGGCTTGCAGTTAAGTATTGGAAAGAAGATAGAATGGGCATCACAGCCAAACCTGATGAAGATTTAGATTCAGGACTAAAAATTGAATCTTTAGTGCTGGATGAGACGTTTGGGAAGATTGATAGCACTCAGTCATTTTCGGGAGATGGCGGCAAATTTGGTGGTGGAGGTGCATCAGGAAATTTCTAATATATGACCCCAAAACAAAAACACAACCTGCAAATTATATTAAGGTTTACAGCCTTCTGGACGATATTCGGAACACTTTATGGGGTTATCGAATATGGAATTTTAGGCGATACTGACTTTTACCCCTCTACCCAAAATATCTACGGAGGGAAATCTCAAATTATTTATGTTGTAGCAGGCGCAGGACTGTTGGGGGTCCTTGTTGGCTGTATGGAAGTCTTTTTTTTCAAGAACCTCTTTGTTAATAAACCATTTGCCTTCAAAATATTTTTTAAATCTGTATTTTATTCGGTTATAATATTTCTGTTCTTGGTTGTACTCGGTGCCACTTTTATGAGTCACAGATTAAATAAATCAATTACAGATATCTCCATAATTCAAAGTCAAATTCGATTTGTAAGCAACTTTGTGTTTTTATCACTTTTCATTTATATCGGCTTCGCTTTTTTCTTATCATTCTTCATTTTCGAAATAAGTAAAAGCATGGGATTGATGGTCGTTTATAATTTTATTACTGGTAAATATCATAAGCCGAGCATAGAAGAACGTGTTTTTATGTTTATGGACATGCAGTCTTCCACCACCATAGCAGAACAACTAGGACATGTAAAATATTATGAGCTGCTGAACAAGTATTACGCAGACATGTCTGACGCCATACTTAACAGCAATGGAGAAATTTATCAATATGTAGGTGATGAAGTTGTCATTTCATGGCCAAAGCATATTGGCATTGAAAATAATAACTGTCTCAAATGCTTCTTTGATATAAAAGAGACTATTAATTCAAAAAGTCAAGATTATATCAGTCAATTTGGGCTAATACCAAGTTTTAAAGCAGGTATTCATGTTGGCCAGGTAACAACAGGCGAAATAGGTGAACTGAAAAAAGAAATTGTATTTACTGGAGACGTTTTAAATACTACCTCAAGAATTCAAATGCTCTGCAATGAATATAAAACCCAGCTCCTTGTCTCACAGCAACTTCTTGATTTGCTCACTTTGAAAGATAGCTATGTAGTAAGTCAGATTGGCGAAATTCAATTAAGAGGAAAGAATAGAAAAATCAGTATTTCGAAGATCAACCAGCCTTGACAACCAAAAACATTTCATTAACCCAAGGAGTTTTATAAGATTATTCGCCCAGTTTTTATCACGCCCATTTCTGTGTCCGTCCAAGCAACAATAATGTTTGTGCCATCACTAGTAATTTGTGGGAAGCCGCTGCTTCTTGATGTTGATGAAGCAGCTATTTGAAAACGCTCTTTTACCTCTCCATTGGAGGTAACTATTGCAGACTCAATATTTTCTCCTTCCATCCAGCTTACAAAAGCTTTGCCCTCATCTATCATAACCACATCAACACGGCCAATTGCTTTGCCTTCATCTAACCTGATGGCTTCTGAAAAACTTTCTCCACCATTATTGGAAAACACCACATTAACTTGAGGCTCTTTTGCAGCATTGAACCAAGCTGCTGCAACATTATTACCGATAGCACTAACTCTTGGGCCGTTAACGGGACAACCAGCTATCTTCCAATTATCATTATATAAAGGTTCAGGATCTGTCCATTGATTGTCTACAAAACGCACAACATACATATCTCTAATTTCTTCTTCTGATCGGTTTCTGTAAATAACTATCGGGCCATTATCGGTGATGGCCAATGCAGTCTGACAGCAATCACAAACTCTGTTATCTAGCTCCCATTCAGAAATTTTGGAACCATCAGTACCCATAATGGCAGCACGTATGCTCATAGCCCCATGATGACCTTCCATAT
>CAYGNU010000689.1:0-2468 GCA_964351175.1 uncultured Roseivirgaceae bacterium
CCGTTAGAAATTTGTCGAGTGGGGTTTTGTCATTTTTGCTTTCAAGTATATTATAAGCAATTGAAAGGTTATCACTGTATTTAGGATTACTTGAAATAAGGTTGTCAGAAGTTCTTTTGATTTTAGAAAATCGGTAAGGCAACTCGGAAATAGATTTTGCTAACCATGTTGAAATTTTATTGCCTGCCTCGATGCTTAAAAAGTACACACCTGTTTTGCCTTTACTTTTGACATAGGTTCTGATGTTTATTTCATCAAAGTTGGATACTGGAGGAAATGAGGGTAAAAGTCTAGGTCTAATATTTTCCATTGTAAATGCAACAATTGACACCCAAGGTTTGCCTTCGTATAAATCAATCTCCAACTCTTCCGGTACTAATTCTCGAAGTAGCGTTAAGTCAACTGACCAATGTAAAAAGATCGCTCTGTTCCATTCTTGATAGAAACTCCACCTGCCATAAGGAAGCTTCCAAGGTCGATGTTCTACGGTATTTAGAATTTGATTAATTTTCATGAAATTGCATCTATAAGTCAAGTTCTTTTTTCTTCCTTTTAATTAGACTTCCCATATCACTCCAGTCCCACGAGAAAAATAGAAATTGAGCACCCCATCTTGATGTGTTAAATAAGTAATAGTCATCGTCATTCTTAAATTTCAACTTATATAAGGGAGGAAATAAAGCTGGTATCATTCGTACATATTCAACATCCAACCAGCTATAATCGACTAATTCACCTTCTTTTTCTATTTTAATAAATTGATTATTTAGCTCAACAATGATTATTCTTTCTTTATACGTTAAGGGAATTAAAATTAGTATCACACCTAACATCACAAAGATTAATGTAGTCCAAATATCAGGAGGTCCTGGCACTCCATTGAAAGTCGAATTTTCTGGATTAAGGTATCCGAATAATGGAATTATAATGAAGAATGCTCCCAATCCGATAGGAAGATACTTATAGGTTAAATATACTGTTAGGTCACTTCGCATAACTTAATTTTATCACTCCACAATCACCTCATCAATAAACACCCAAGACTCACCACCAGCACCGAGGTGCCATGCCGGTACTTCACCATAAGCTTCAATCTGTACTTTTACATACCTCGCTTTTGTATTCACCTGAGCAGTATAGTCATCTAAAACAACACCTTCTAGATGGTCGTCCGTTTTGCTACTTACAGTGGCAATTTCTTTAAAATTATGGCCATCATCTGAAACGGAGTAGGTTACTTTCTTAGGCATCCAAATCCATGATCGAATATCTTGTAAAAAGCCAGCGCTGATGGTTTTTATCTTTTGATTATTATTGAGATCGATAACTAGTTCAACATCCTGACCTTGCCAGCCCTGCCATGCGCCCGTTCTGAAATCATCACCACCACGGATATAATCAATTAAGCCATTATCACCGCCACCAACATATTGTGAGCTGTAGATGTTTTTGTAGCTCACTGTGCGTTTATTATCGACCTTGACAAACTTAGAAATGATCTCCTTACTCTGGGTTTGATTGTCTACTAAAGCGATGGCCTTGATGGAATTCGTTTTGGTCAAGGTAATTGGAGTTGTATATAACGTTGACTGTTTAGTCGTATTACTTCCATCTAAAGTGTAATATATTTTAGCCTTATTATCTATATTCTTAAGTTCCAAACTTAACGAGTCAAAGAAGACCTGGCTTTTTGCCTCTATATAGGGAACCGCTGTTATCAGCTGATCTTCAATGGCCGCAACAGGGACTTCATGCTTCCAAC
This sequence comes from uncultured Roseivirgaceae bacterium, assembly GCA_964351175.1. GTDB lineage: Bacteria > Bacteroidota > Bacteroidia > Cytophagales > Cyclobacteriaceae > Fulvivirga. The sequence continues at coordinate 1,763 of CAYGNU010000689.1, forward strand.
TGGTATTTGGTTTAGCGCTCATTTCAAAAATCAATTCGCCACCGCTGATTATGTCAGTATGTGATATGAATGATTTATTATAAGGCTTACCATTTAGCTGTATCGATTTTACATATATGTTATCTTTAGTTTGGTTATTTGCCTTGATTGTGAAACGCTTTCCATTCTCCAAATTGAGAACAGCAGATTTTAAGTTAGGCGAACCAATAATATAGTCGGTGCTTCCTGGTGTAACCGGATAGAAACCTAAGGCTGATAATACGTACCATGCAGACATCTGACCGCAGTCCTCATTGCCTATTAACCCGTCTGGCTGGTCGGTGTACATTTCATTAAGTATATATCGGACTTTCTCCTGCGTTTTCCATGGCTTGCCTATATAATTATAGAGGTAAGTCATATGATGGCTTGGCTCATTGCCATGAGCATATTGGCCTACAAGACCTGTGATGTCTACTTGCTCACGTCCTGAAGTTTCATTGGTAGTAGAAAATAGTAAGTCCAGCTTTTCTTCAAATTGATCTTTGCCGTCATAAAGTTTTATCAACCCTGAAATGTCTTGAGGCACAAAAAAGCTGTATTGCCAGGAGTTGGCTTCCGTGAAGTTGAAATTCACTTCAGTAGGATTAAATGGCTCGGTAAACTGCTGATTTCTTTTTGCTCGCATAAAGCCAGACGCAGGCTCAAAGATGTTCTTATAGTACTG
>CAYGNU010000690.1:0-1344 GCA_964351175.1 uncultured Roseivirgaceae bacterium
CCTTCTTTTCGAATAAAAAGATCAATGTTTTGAATAGTGATAAAATGAAGTTCCGTCAGCTCTGAGTTCTCAAACAGGATTTTTGCAGAAGCCAATGTTGCATGACCACAAAGTGGGATTTCCATTTTTGGAGAGAAGTAGCGGATCGAATAATCCGATTCGCCATCTGTTTTTTTAACAAAAGCAGTTTCAGAGAAATTGAGTTCTTGAGCAATCGAAAGCATAAGCTCATCACCAATCTCATCATCCAACAAACAAACCCCGGCAGGATTTCCTTTGAAAGCCTCATTGGTAAATGAATCAACGATGTAGGTTTTTATTCCGATTATAAGAGATACTAGAGTTTATAGGTGAAATTTTTAAGGTTCTATTCCTATTAGTACAAGAGGTACAGCGGGAACACCTCGACCTTGTCTGGCTAGATCATATAATGCGCCCTCATAATAACCAGGACCTGAAGACATTTCTGATTGCATTTTTTTCATAGGAAGGATTTCAACACCTACGTCAATTGTGTCTCCTACGTAGAAAGCTAGATGCTTGACAAATAAATCATATGCAATGAAACTGTATTTTCCGAACTGAACTTCAACTGCAATTCTATTCTTAACAAAATCGGTTTGATTATACGATCTAATTGGTGTCTTACCTTCATTTTCAATTAGTACTTTTTGCTCATCCTCTTTTAAGTGCATCGTTTTACTAATTAAGTTATAGTCATCAGTAACCCAATAATTAGTTCTACTTTCATACCAATTAAGTTGCTCGAATTCTTCTTTGATCTTTTTATTAAGATCAGTAGGACTGAAAAGCATTTTACCTTTCATTGTTTTTTCCTTACTAATTTTAGTACGATAATCGTCTGCATCAATGCTTTTGATTATTCCCTCAATTTCTCTCCACATCTTTTTCTGATGGAATTGAATCCATTCAAAACCATTTAAGTGAGAATACATTGCACCTATTTTCATTATTCAAATAATTTTTTGTTGAGACTTGAAAGGAAATAGAATCCTGAGAGAATACTCTCTTTGTTCATTTCAAGTTTAGTATTTTTTTCTTCTACGATTGCTTCTAATAACTCTTTATCCAGATCATTAAAATTTGCTTCCTCCATTATCATTTCAACGCATTCACCAACCTCGTCTAAAAACTTAAAAACTTCATAATTGGAGTTTTTTGATGTCCACATTTCTTGAAGTAATGAAGGTGAATATTCTTTATAAATGGTTCCTATTTTTTCAATGCACTCTGTAAAAATTTCATTTTTCGATGTGTTAATTATTGGTGCTAGCTCTTTTTTTAGATTATCAACTTTAACTCTGACTGAGAGGATTCTTTTGA
>CAYGNU010000690.1:1354-2462 GCA_964351175.1 uncultured Roseivirgaceae bacterium
TTCCGTGAAAAAATTTAAATGACCATTCCTCATTTTCTGCTTTTGGATTATTGGAGAGCTCAAAACGAACACCACTACCATATCTTAAATTTGGTACTGAAAATTGAAATTTCCTGTTGGTTGGGTACTTTCTTTTTGGTAACCCTAAATCAGATTCAAATGCTTTATAGGGAGGTCGTTCATGGTAATATGAAGAACTACTTGGGGGAAGAATGTCTTCTTTTTTTACTTCAAGCATACTCTGAAAGATATAATAAGTTAATATCGGAGGCACTGCATTCCCAATCATTTTAAATTTTGAATTTAATGTTCTTCCATAGAACTGATAAGTAATTGGAAACCCTTGTACTACCCCTCGCTCTCTTACATTTAATCTTCGAAATCCAGCACCAGATCTTATTATTATACTTTCTCTAGAAACTCTTGTACAAGTCGCAGTAATGGTTCTACTAGGTCTATTCAATCTATCTGGGAAAGACATGTTATTATAAACAGGATGGTAAGTTTTGGCATCTTTGTTAATTCTTTCTTCTTCTTGAGTTAAATTAGCTTCATTTTCTAACTCGGTTATTTCAGATTTTGGAAATTTATAGCCGTAATTCGGATCAATAACTTGATCTTTCCCTAAAGAACTGAGCACATCACCTAAAGTCATTTTAGAGATTTTCGTTTTATAAGAATCGAATATTTTTTCTGGAAAATCTCCAGCGATCATTCTTTTTCTATTTTGGGGGACACCATAATCTGAAGAATCAACAACCTTAATTATTTTAATAAGATTTTTAAAACGATCTAAATCTCCACCATTAATTTCCCTTTCTAATATCTTTGCAACTCTAGGTACATTTTCCATTGCCCAATATTTAGGCTTAAGAAAATCAACTATCTCAAGGAATTTATATATATCAACAAGACCATCTTTTATATCTCCATTGCCACCTCTCTTTGCATAAGACAACTGAGTACAAGGAGGGCTACCAACTACGAAATCAATTTTTTTGTCAAATCTTAAATCCGAGTTCGGATCAATTTTTCTGATATCAATTTCTTTATGCCTCGTATTAAAATTGAAATTATGAGTGTCATTAGCCTCTTTCCACCATTCATA
>CAYGNU010000691.1:0-2445 GCA_964351175.1 uncultured Roseivirgaceae bacterium
ATTTAAAAGGGGTCAGTATGATGCTCTTGCAGGATTTTATAAGGGTGATGTAAAAAGAAAGTACAATTATCAAAAGAATCCAAATGCAGCTAAGGAATCATTAAAGGTGAAGCAAGCTTTGAAGAATGATCGTCAGTCAGCAAAATATCAAGGATTTGTTAAGGTTAACAAAAATTATAAAAAGAACCCTAATTCTGCTGACGATGCTTTGAAAGTCAAATCTCCAGGTAAAAACTACTTTAAAGGAGGAGATTTTGAGGGGAGAACAAAGGTAACTTGGTCTGTGAAGCAAAATCCTAATTCAAGTAAAGAGTCTTTAAAAAATATAGCTCCTTCTAAGGCAACCGCGAAGGGGAGTAAATTTGAGGGAAGATATAAGTTAGTTGGCAATTATGCCCGAAAACCACATGCTGTAAAAGATGCGCTTAAGGGAGTTGGACCTTCGCGAGCCGCCATTAAAGCAGCCGATTATCAAGGAAATATTAAGATGAGTAAGAAAAGTTTGTCTGACAGACATCCAAGTTTTAGATATTCAAGAAATAATAATAGTTCAACTGCTGAAAAACAGAAACTTTTTAGCTTCAAACTTTTGTTTGCTAAATGGTTTAAGAAGAATGAAGGGCAGCCTGATAATTTAAAAGAAAAAGAAAGGCGACCTAGGTTCGACAAGAATGAAAGAGATATTTGGTACGAATAATATGAATTGGAACGAATTAACCAGCTTAGAACAGTTAGAAGCCATTGTAAATGAATCTATGCAACAACCTGTTGTTATTTTTAAACATAGCACAAGGTGTAGCATTAGTAGTATGGCCCTTGATAGGCTTGAAAGGTCTTGGGATAATGACAAGGATTTAAAACCTTACTATTTGGACTTGATACAGTACAGAGATGTATCCAATCAAATAGTTGATAAATTTGGAGTTATGCATCAGTCTCCTCAGGTTATAATATTAAAGGATGGCCAAGTAATTTATGATAATTCTCATATGGGAATTTCTTATCAGGCAATACTTAATGCCGTTAAGGAAAAGGTTTAATATCTAAAAACAATCAAAGCAGGATGCATTGATAAAATACTGATAGTAAAAGCTGTGAATTTTATAAACTATCTATAGGTGTACTGCGTTGATAATTTTACTAGATTTATATAACATTTAAATTTTTAATGAAGGTCAGAAGGATAATATTAGTTCTGCTTTTTGCACCCACTTTGCTATTTGCACAAAGTGATCTGGATGACTATGAATCTGAGTTCGTTTGGGGGATTAATAAAAACACTTCAGGAGGGCTTATTGGTGGCTTTGCTTTTAGAAAGTCTAGAAAGATTTCGGAAGGGATGTTTCAAAGCATTGGACTTGAAATAGTTAACTTGAAGCATTCCCAAGAGACGCAATTGCGATCAGGCACTGGAAGCACGTTTATTTTTGGGAAGACCAATTATTTGTACGCCTTCAGATTTCAGTATGGACGAGAATTAATATTATTTAGAAAAGCACCACAACAAGGTGTAGAGATCAAGGCGTTAGCAGCCATTGGCCCAACGCTGGGTTTACATGCTCCATATTATGTGGAAATTAGCCCAGATCAGGGTCTTTCATTAAATAATACAAAGCGAGAGCAATATGACCCCAATAATAGAGAGCATACGCTTAGCAATATTTTAGGAACAGGCTATATATTTCAAGGGATTTATCAGTCGAACCTTAAGTTAGGAGCCAATTTGAAGGCTGGATTAAGCTTTGAATTGGGGACAATTAAAAGCAATGTAACAGGCTTTGAAATAGGGACATTGTTAGATGCCTATACTGAGAAAATTGAGTTGCTTGCCGGAGCTAAAAGCAAGTCAATATATCCAACAGCCTACATCACAATTTTTTATGGTACGAGGAGATAATCAATCACCCCTTGTACAATTCCAAGTCTATATTCTTAATTTTGCATTTCAATAAGGAGATCGAGTAATGATAGAGTTGCCTGTAGTTTCAAAAGAAGAAAAGAAGAGAAAGCCAGATTGGTTGAGAGTGAAATTGCCTATTGGGCAAGAGTATGCCAAAGTCAGGAAGCTGGTTGATAATTATAAGTTACATACCATTTGCGAAAGTGGTAACTGCCCAAATATGGGTGAGTGCTGGGGTGCCGGTACTGCTACCTTTATGATTTTAGGTAACGTGTGTACAAGAAGCTGCACATTTTGTGCTGTGGCAACCGGTAGGCCACCTGAGTATGACGAAGGAGAGCCTGCAAGAGTGGCTGAGGCTATTAAGCTTATGGGTGTTAAGCATGCTGTTCTTACCTCTGTAAACCGTGACGAATTAAAAGATAGGGGCGCTGAAATTTGGTATCAGACGGTTGTTCAAACTAAAGAACTTTGTCCAGAAACAACGATTGAAACCCTGATCCCAGATGTCAAAGGTAATTGGGATGCTTTAGATAGAATGATTG
>CAYGNU010000692.1:0-2445 GCA_964351175.1 uncultured Roseivirgaceae bacterium
CACCAGCGCCAGCACCTGCGCCAGCACCTACTGATATTATATGTTCAAATTCAGAGGTAAAAGTTAATGGAGTCTGCACACCATGTCCTCCAAATTCAACGCCTGGTAGTGGCGTACAATGCAGGTGCGCCGGAGGTGGAGGAAAAATATATACAACTCAAACCTGTCCAGTCGCTAATGACGGGTCACCACCGCCACCACCAACAGTAACCACCCCACCTGTTTATGTTAAATATGGGGCCAAAGGAAAATATATAACTAAAGCTTTCACCCAAGGTGATATTGTAAGATGTAATTTAGAGAGCTTTATAAGCCCTGGGGTTACAGACCCAATTATGGGGTTTGCGAAAGAATGTTATATAGATACAAACTGCACCCAACTTCCATGCTATAATGGCAATATTCAATTTCTGGACGAACAAGATATATATGTTGCAGGACCAAATGAATATTTTACTGCTGGCGTTACAACCACTTACAAACAAAAGTCTCAATCTCGAAAAGATTGTGAAGCTTTAACCTATAACTGGGTTCTTGGGGGCGAATATTGTGAGTGTACTCCTACTACTATTTGGGTTGACAGTAGATGCTCTGCATGTGACACGGCTACAACTACAGGTAAAATAGGCAGTCTGTGCTTTTGTAAATCAAATCATACCCGAATAAGTGCTACTCAGTGTCGTGCAAATAACACAACTACAGGTACTACCACTGGTGGTACTAAAACCTCTGGTAAAACTAGTGGCGGTACTACAGGAGGAGGAGGAGGATGCTTTATTGCTGGGACTCAAATTATGATGGCCGATGGAAGCTTTAAAAACATAGAAGATATCAAACCTGGAGATAAGGTTCTTTCCTCTCATGGGAAAGTCAATACAGTTAAGAAAAACTTAGATAAAGACTATCAGGGAAGTATCTACTCATTAAATGGCTCAGAATATTTTGTGACAGGAGATCACCCATTCATGACAACAAAAGGATGGGCCGCTTTCTCAACAAAAGCAGCTGCTAAAATGCATGGGCCGGGCCTAGTCAATCTACCAGTTCAAAAAGGTACGAGGCTTGTGCATTTAAATGGAATTTTTAAAGCTCGAGATATTAAATCCAAAAAGATGAGCTTAAAGGTCTACAATATGTCAACAGATGGAGACCATGGTTACTACGCCAATGGATATCTTGTTCATAATAAAAAGTCTGATTCTGAAAGAGATGAAGTTGACAGAGACAGTGAATAATTAAAATATACCTCTCACTAGTAAAAGCTTATTTATTAGTGAGAGGCATATTTTTCTCCCTGAGAATATCGTTCATAACCAATTAAAATAATAAGTAATATGAAAATACTTATTATTGCTGTGTTTATAAGTACTTGTTTACAGACAGGTTGGTCTTTGGAATTAGATGATAAGCTAGATTTCAGAATTATCAGAGTTCTTCCTAATAGTACAATTATAATAGATAGAGGTGCCGAAGACTATATAAACAAAGGTGACCATATAAAGATTAAAATCGGGCCTAAGTTTATTACCCGCGCAGTCGCAGTTCAAGTCACCATGAGAATCTCGTATTGGCGTTTATACCGAGTGGCAAATCCAGAGCTGGTTAATAGCGATAGAGCCTACAAGCTTTATTCAATCAATAACTCCGATATTCCTGTTTATGCAGAAGAGAAGGTAAATAGTACTAAATACTATGACAAGCTCTCCTACATGCAGCAAAACCTACAAGAGGTCATTAAAACCAATAACGAAAAGCTCACTTCAGATCTTCCTCCTGAAATGGATGCCATACCACCAGATCACTGGTACCGCTATATGAGAAAAGAGCTGACTCCAGTTGAAAAACCAGAGTACACAGAGAGAACTTTCTCAGACGGGATTAAATGGGACAACCTGTATTATTCTATTTATGCTTCCCCCTATACGATTCAAAGAGTTAATAATAATAAAAGTATTAACTACGGTCTAAGCTTGGGAACGAAAAGAAATGAAAAATATGAGCTTACTTATAACTTTTCTCAAAATGTAGACTCTCAAAAATCCAATTTTGATCCAGATAAGGTTGTTAACTTTTCGACATCAACTAATATCGTATTTGATGTTAATAGAATCACTCCAAAGTTTTCTTATTTTATGCTTGGTGAATACTACAGAGTACGAAACAGTAGCGCTCAATACGGGAGTATTTATCCCGTTAAAAGCCAGGTACGTCTTGGTCTTACTGGCTTAAAATACTATATTGTTGAAAATGGCCCAACCCTTTCCAAGTTCGATATCTCTTATATCTCTATTCTTGAACGAAGAGTTAATGAAACCATTGGTTTTAACCCTGATACTTTCGAAACTGAAATTCAAGAAGTCTCTAAAACATCTCTCCGGCATTCCATTCGCCTTCGTATTAATGGTGCCATTGATGATAAGACTTTTTTTTACAACACTCTCTATT
>CAYGNU010000693.1:0-2441 GCA_964351175.1 uncultured Roseivirgaceae bacterium
CAAAAAAGATAGAATTCAGTTTTAAAAAAATAAAATTAGGACAATTTACATTAAAATTTTTAAAACGTTATGCATGCCTACTATTTTTTTGCAATCGGTTGCCAATGACGTATAGGCACTTTATGAATAGTTCTCTTTTTTAACGTGCTCCACTAGTTTTTCGCAGAGGTCGTTCATTTGTTGTGACATGAATTCATCACCGGTACTACTTAATACACTTTGTGCTAAACCACCCAGGCAGTCAATATAAAACCTTTTCATTTCGTCTATGGGCATATCCTTAGTCCATAGATCAATGCGCATAGTATTTTTTTGGGTTTGATCCCATAGTGATATGCTAATAGACTTTGTTTCCTCAGGATGATCATCTCCTTTTTCTGTGGCACTCCATGAAATTTTTTCTGGAATGTTATCATCATCTAATTGCACCGTGAAGTTTATTTCTGATTTTTTCATTGATTGCTGATGTAATTTTAGAATACTGCTGTATTCCTATAGTTTTTATTTGATTATAATTAATTGATATTCATTTCAGGTATGTCACCTTCAACTATTAGTTTCCCTTCGGTTGCTGATTTAATATCATCTACGGTTACTCCAGGGGCTCTTTCTAAAAGCTTAAAGCCTCCTTCTGGGAGTATATCTAAGACAGCCATATCGGTAATTATTTTTTTAACACACTTTATTCCAGTAATCGGGAGGGAACAAGATTTTAATAGTTTGGAAGCTCCTGATTTGCTACAATGCTGCATGGCCACAATGATATTTTCTGCCGATGCAACTAAATCCATGGCTCCCCCCATGCCTTTCACCATTTTACCAGGGATTTTCCAATTAGCTATATCTCCATTTTCTGAAACTTCCATAGCACCTAAAATAGTAAGGTCAACATGGCCACCTCTAATCATAGCAAAGCTTTCAGCAGAATTAAATAATGCCGACCCTGGCATCATACTTACTGTTTGTTTACCTGCATTAATTAAGTCTGCATCTACATCTTCTTCGTGAGGAAAAGGACCAATGCCTAAAAGACCATTTTCAGATTGCAAAACCACATTGATATTGTTAGGTATGTAATTGGCCACTAGCGTTGGAATTCCAATGCCTAAATTTATGTACCAGCCGTCCCTCACTTCTTGTGCTATTCTTTTCGCTATTCCGATTTTATCTAACATATTGACTAATTTGAAAATGTGTTAATTTGATAATTTATTTCAATTACTTTATTATTTATTAGAACTCTTTTTCGAAGAGCTGATGATTTTAGATAACACCTTAATAATAACAGATAAATCTGTCAATAATTTCTTATTACCTATTAAAGGTGGTGATTCTGAGCATAGTAATAACCAATATTCAGTTTCATCAGCTTCTTTCGCTGCAATTTTTAATTAATTTATAAAGTCTTTTTTGCTTTCCGAATTTTGGGGTTCTCTAACATTCGCGCCAATACTAGTCCCTGATCTAAATAGCTGATCAGCCAAACTATATCTTTTTGCATTTTTTATTAGCTCAGTAAAATCAATGATATCCAAAGCAAATCGAAAAGTAAGTTCTACAATAATATTTTCTTTTTCATTTCTTATTCTCCAACTTTCAAATTAATTCATTATCAAATTAATTATCCATTGGTAACTGTTCTCTGCTCAATTCTTTTTTCATAGTCAACACCCTGAAAAATCCGTTGAACATAAATGCCTGGTGTATGTATTTCATTTGAGTTTAATTCACCTAACGGAACCAACTCTTCCACTTCGGCTATTGTGATTTTTCCTGCTGTAGCCATCATGGGGTTGAAATTTCTGGCAGTACCTTTAAAGACAAGATTTCCAGCAGAATCACCTTTCCATGCTTTTACAATGGAGAAGTCAGCTCTCAGCCAAGATTCTAATAGGTATTTCTTTCCATCAAATTCTCGTACTTCTTTTCCTTCAGCAATTTCAGTTCCATAGCCTGCAGGAGTGAAGAATGCAGGGATACCGGCACCCCCAGCTCTTATTCGTTCAGCTAGCGTTCCTTGTGGGATAAGGTCAACTTCTAGCTCACCCGCTAAGAGTTGTCTTTCAAATTCAGCATTTTCTCCTACATAGGAAGAAATCATCTTTTTTACTTGACGAGTTTTAAGCATTAGACCAATGCCAAAATCATCAACGCCAGCGTTGTTAGAGATGCAGGTTAATCCTTTTGCTCCAGTTTTTAATAATGCCGTAATACAGTTTTCAGGAATTCCACATAACCCAAAGCCACCCAGCATTAGCACAGCATTGTCAGGTATATCCTTAACGGCTTCGTCTGCATCCTTTACAATTTTGTTTATCATAGACTTAACTATTTAAAATTTTTAGGCTTTCTTTTTTGTCAATCTCAAGTTGAGCTTTTAAAGCTTCTACATCAGAGAATTTCTGTTCTTTTCTAATACTTTTAATAAACATTATTTTAAT
>CAYGNU010000694.1:0-2438 GCA_964351175.1 uncultured Roseivirgaceae bacterium
CAACTATACCAGGATTCAAATCTCCCTTAGGAATAATTACAGCATATTTTTTATCAGTTGGCACTTTACCTTTCCTAAGCCACTTGTTGTAATCTGTGAGTTCCTCTTCTGTTGTCCCTGTTTCTTGAGCTATATCTTTTAATGACTTTCCCTCCGCATTGTAATATTCTGATATCTGAATTTGGCCCGGTTGGCTTACAGCATTCTCAAAGGCTATTTTATGAGCAAGATATTTTTTCACATACCAATAAGTCTTCTTATTTATAACCATTGACTTGGCACCTTCATGTCCAGTAGGTAGTGCTTTCATGGCACCCCCAGCTCCCATTTGGTACGCCTGTAAGGCATGCAACCAGTTATCAAAGTGCTGATTGTTATTGTGCATATATCGTGCTGCTCCACGTGAAGAGGAGACGATATTCATGCGCTCATCAATAGATTTATCAACTCGCATGCCTACTTCCATAGCAGTAAAATCTTTAAACTGCCAATAACCTACTGCATTTGAGGAAGATACCGCGTCAGGAATTAATGCGCTCTCCTGCAAGCACAAATACTTGAAGTCATCTGGCAATTTTTCTTCTTTGAAAATGCGCTCAATAATTGGAAAATAGGTTCTTGCTCGCTCCGCCTTTATTTCAAAATACTTCGGGCTGGCAGTTAACGCATCCACATCCTTTTGAATCTCATCACGGGCATCATCCATTATCCTCAGCTTAATGCCAGCAAACTCCATTCTTGATGGAACCTTAACTTCTTGAGCTGCTACACTGCCCGAAAAAATGACTATAAAAGTCAGGCAAAAAAATCTTATCATATTTTTCTTAATATCATTAGGCCGTCTCTCACCGGCATTAGAACATTTTCAACTCTGTTATCTTCAGTTACTTTTTTGTTAAACTCCAATAACTTTTTAGTGTCTTTATCATTTGGTTTTACTGGCTCCACTACTTTACCACTCCAAAGCACATTATCTGCAATAATAAATCCACCAACGTTTAATCTATCAATAACAAGATCATAATAATTCGAATAATTTACCTTGTCTGCATCAATAAAAACAAGATCCCATTTATAGTTCAACGTTGGGATAATATCCAAGGCATTTCCTACATGTGATTCGATCTTATCTCTAAAACCTGACTTTTCAAAATAAGTTTGAGACATATCGCTCAATTCTTCATTGATGTCGATAGTGACCAATTTCCCGTCAGCTTGTATTCCCTCTGCCATGCAAATGGCTGAATAGCCAGTATAGGTGCCTATCTCCAAAATATACTTAGGCCTAATCATTTTAGACATCATACTTAATATTCTCCCCTGCAAATGCCCAGAAAGCATTCTAGGCTGAAGTACCTTTAAGTGAGTCTCCCTATTTAATGATTGTAATATTTCAGGCTCTTTATCACTATGCTGCTCGACATATTCCTGAATTTTTTGATCAATAAAATCCATATTAATTAGGCGTATATGTCAATTGACTCATTTGATCTTTTGCAAACATTTCATTGGCCAGATCTTGCAATTCTTGAGCAGTCACACTCTTAATCTTATTGAATATGGTATCAATAGTATCTATTCTTTCCAGATCAAGAATACTCTTTCCCATCATGAGCATAAAGCTTGCATTATTTTCTTCTGACATGGCCAGCTGTCCCATCAATTGCTCTTTTGCCGTATGTAACTGCAGAGTGCCCAATGGTACTTCTCGAAGCTTTTCTAACTCTTTATTTACAAGTTTAATACTTCGCTTTAGTTGGCCTGGCTCTGTACCGAAGAATATTCCGAACAGACCAGTATCTGAATAAGACTGGTAGGTAGCGTCTATAGAGTAAACAAATCCATACTTCTCTCTCAAAGCAAGATTTAACCTTGAATTCATCCCTGGTCCACCTAAAATATTGGACAGCATGAAAAATGGTAATCTTTTATCTGATGAAATAGGATAAGCATCACGACCTATCGCACAATGTGCTTGAGTTATATTTCGCTCAACTTGTTTAATGGCGGGTGTGTATAGCTCAAAAGGTTGCCTTATCTTATTCGCATTGTAAGATGGTACATCCTTCAAGTATTTTTCTGCTAGTTTGACTACCTTCTTAAATGGAATATTTCCGACAGAACAGAAGACAAGCTTCTCTGTATTGATATGCTCCTTAATAAACTTTTTAAAGTCATCTCTATGAAAAGATCTAACACTATCTGCAGTTCCCAAAATGTTCATTCCTAAGGGATGATTAGCAAAGACTACCTGATCAAACTCATCTTGTATGGCATCATCAGGAGCATCATAATACATCGACATCTCTTCTAGAATAACGTTTCGCTCCTTTTCTATCTGTTTTTCTGGAAAAATAGAATCAAAAGTAATGTCGGTCAAAAGTTCTACTGCCTTTTCAAAATAGGTATCCAATGTAGAAGCATAGAAAACTATCTTC
>CAYGNU010000695.1:0-2434 GCA_964351175.1 uncultured Roseivirgaceae bacterium
CCTGTTATTTGTTTTAAATTAACTCCAGCTGGCGCGTAGCTCTTCTAGCTGGTGTCCGTTTAAAGCCACCAATACTGCTTGCCAATTTTTTTTTACTGAACTGTGTCTTAATTTACTTGAAATATAGGTTCTAGCGAGAAGTTAGAGTCTATTTGAGCGGCATTGGCAACATTAATCCAATTAAGAATATGGTTGAAAAATTTCTATTTAGAATACATTTCTGCTTTTTATATGTTCTGCTGTACTCAGTTTTTAGAAATTTGAACTGGACGGTGGAAGTAGATGCCAGAACTGCTGACTTTATAGAAAAATTGGGAATAGCTTTTTTTATCTGGTTTATTCTCGTCAATATATTTCTTTATTCTAGAGGGCTAAAAATAAAATGGGGGCGTTCTGACTATTTATCCACCACGGTCATAGTGGTATCTATAGCTATTGTTGTATTTCTAGAGTGTTTTTTATTTTAAATCTGCCTTTCCTAATATTCCTCCTACTGGCGCTCGTTTGTAACGAGTGCAAAATAGAGTTCATTGTGAACGCAGTGAAGCAATCTCATAAAAATAACTGTAAACAATTTAGGGATCGCTTCGTTTACTCGCGATGACGGTGTTTCAACACTTTTGAGTCAGCTTTTAATCCTTATTTCTAATAAACCTCGGCTGGCGTCTGCTTGTAGCTAGTGTCTAAATAAGGCATTTCAAGCTCAATAAAAACTAACGAAGCATTGAATTTATATTATGGCAAAGATGCCTACGGCATGACTTACGGATTGTGAATATCGTCCACAATTACTGGCGTTAGCCATGGTTCAATAACCGGGTGACTCAAAGTCACCCGGTTATTTTATTTTTAATAAACCCTATCTGCTAGTGCTTCAGCAAACTCTTTAAGCATTGCCTTTCCAGAAAGTGAGGCATCTACTTTTTTAAAGGCACTAAATCCTTTGTCAAAATATTCATTCATCTTCGCTTCAGTCAGTTCTTTGATACCAATTTGATCATAAATAGCAGTTACCGCTTTTACTTTCTCAGCAGGATCGAAATCCGTAGCTTTCAGCCATTTACTCAATTCTGATTTTTGCTTTGTGTTGGCTCTTTCTAAAGCTTCAATCAACAAGAAGGTTTTCTTATTAGAGATGATATCTCCACCTACCTGCTTGCCAAACTTCTTTTTATCGCCATACACATCCAACAAGTCGTCTTTGAGCTGAAAGCCAATGCCAATATTTTCTCCAAACTCTCTCAAATACTCTTGAGTTGACGTCTTGGTCTCCGCTAAAATAGCACCCAGCTCCAGACTCATGCCTATCAAAACAGCCGTTTTCAGACGAATCATTTCAATATATTCGGCCTCAGTCACTTTAGACTTGTTTTCAAACATCATGTCCATCTGCTGGCCCTCGCAAACCTCAGCAGCACATTTATTAAATATTCTCAGTACTGGTTTGATTTGTTTTTTGCGAGTAGATAAAAGCATTTCGTAGGCTTTGACCAACATCACATCACCAGAAAGAATAGCCGTGTTACCATTCCATTTTTCATGCACCGTTTTCTTGCCTCTTCGTAAAGGGGCTTCATCCATAATGTCATCATGCATTAAAGTAAAATTGTGAAAAACCTCTACCGCTAAAGCCTGATCAATAACCTCTTCAGGATCAATTTCAAATAAACTATAGCTTAATAAAACCAATGTTGGGCGCAATCTTTTGCCTCCCAAAGACATGATGTATTTTATGGGTTCATAAAGCTCTTTAGGAGACTGCCCATATTCTTGATTCTTAATTTGCTCTTCAATAAGAGCATGAATTTTAGCTATTTTCTGCTGCATGTATTCAATCGCTACTCGTAAAAGAATTTGTCCTTTTCATCAACAAATTCAAGATCAATTGTTCTTCTATCAATATCAGTATTTTTCACGGCTACCAATACCTTACCGCCAAGCTCGTACATTTTCTTATTCTTTCGGCCTATTACTCTGTAGTTCTTCTCATCAAATTCGTAATAGTCATCTTTAAGATCTACCATGCGCACCATACCTTCGCATTTGGTCTCTACAATCTCGATGAAAATTCCCCACTCGGTAACACCAGAGATAATACCGTCAAATACCTTGTCCTCCACCATAGACATGAATTCAACTTGTTTGTATTTAATGGAAGCTCTTTCAGCCTCTGCCGCTCTTTTTTCTCTTTCAGAAGAATGAACGCACTTCTCTTCATAGTCTTCTTTTTTAGCAGATTTACCTCCATCTAAATATTGCTGGAGCAACCTATGCACCATCATGTCAGGATACCTTCTTATGGGAGAGGTAAAATGCGAATAGTGGTCAAAGGCTAATCCGAAATGACCCATGGCCTCGGTAGTATATTTGGCCTTAGCCATCGATCGAATAGCCAGCTGCATCAATACATTTTCTTCTGGTTTGCCCTCTATCT
>CAYGNU010000696.1:0-2430 GCA_964351175.1 uncultured Roseivirgaceae bacterium
TCTGTCATGAGTTTGATTTCCTTATTGTCCAAGGAGTTTTTAAGACTAGTCGTCATTGCAGGACTTTTGGCAATACCATTATCCTACTTTCTTGTTGACTTATGGTTAAATAACTTTACTTCTAGAGTTGAAATTGGGTGGTGGCTTTATGTTATACCCATATTTGCCATTTTTATTATCGCTATGGTTTCTGTTTTCGGACAGACTCTGAAGTCCACCATGGCTAACCCTGTCGATAGTTTAAGAAACGAGTAGACTAAGCTATCAAGAAACATAACTATGCTAAAGAATTATTTACTTGTCGCTTGGAGAAATCTTGAAAAGCAAAAGCTTTTCTCAATGATCAATGTATTTGGCCTGGCCATTGGCCTTTATGCTTTTTTTTTAATTATTTTCTTTGTTACAGATGAATTCAGCGCTAATAATTGGATAAAGAATGCTGATCGACAATACATGATTGAGTCCTCTTGGAAAAAGGACGTCAAACTTCCTGAGTTTACCACACTGGCCCCTTTAGGTCAAGCATTAAGAGAAAACTATCCCACACTTGTAGCGAATTATTTTTCCATCGATGCAGTAAGCTGTAACATTTCTGATGGTGGTGATAAAAGCTTTAGAATGGGTTTACAAATAGGGGATAGCACTCTGATTGAGATGTTTGGACTGCCTCTAATCCATGGAAATCTAAAAAACGCTTTGGATAACCCTGATGGAGTAGTTATACAAAAAGAAGTAGCGCTTAAGTTTTTTGGTAAGACAGATGTTATCGGCCAATCTTTAATACTTGAAACTCAGAATGCCAATTACAATCCATCCGGCATGAAAGAATTTTTGATCACAGGTGTCATAGACGATTTACCTGAAAATTCTATTACAGACAACTTGGGTTATAGAAATGATGTGTATATCAATAGACATAATATCATGTTTTTCAGAGATGTTGATTTTTTCTCAAGTTGGGATGTACCCATTATTCAAACGAGAATTGAACTTCAACCAGGTGTAAAACCTGAAGACCTTATTGCACCAATGCAAGCATTGATTTCAAAAAATGCTCCACCTAATCTAGCTGAAAGAATACAACCCAAGTTAACACCTTTGAAAAGTTACAACCTCACCCAAAACAATGGTACGAAGCAAAAACTACTGTACATTCTGATGGGTTCTGCCTTTTTTATTTTGCTTATGGCTCTCATAAACTTTGTGAATATATCATTGGGCATGGCTAAAAAGCGAATGAAGGAAATTGGTGTGAGAAAAGCCATTGGAGGATTGAAATCGCAATTAGTTTTTCAGTTCCTTACGGAAGCTACAATACTCACCATGTTGGCTTTCTTATTATCTATGAGTCTCGTACAATTGACGCTTCCTTATTATGCTCACTTGATTAACAAGCCACTTACAAGTTTTAGTAATGTTCATTTTTTACATATCTCAGGAATACTGTTTTTAGTGGCTTTAATTGTAGGTATTTTATCTGGTATTTATCCAGCATTTATTTTATCTCGTCAATCAACAGTGAAAGCGCTCAAAGGAAAAATGGTAACACACTCCTCTAAAATTGATCTGAAAAAAGCTTTACTGACGGTTCAGTTTCTTTTGGCTTTATTCTTTATGATTTCTGCAGTTATGGTCTCCAAACAAGTTGACTTTATGCTAACTAAGGATAAAGGGTATGATGCTAGGGATATTTTGGTCGTTTCTTCGGTTCCTCGTTGGTATAGTGCAGAGGGAGTACAAAGAATGCTAGCTATTAAAAACGAATTTTCAAGAATAGCAGAAGTAGAAGAAGTCTCACTTTCATACGAAGTACTAGATGGCAGGCATGGTACCCAAATAGATATAAAGAGACCGGAGGGTGAAGATTATGAAAGTTTTGGGGTAGTTACTGCGGATAGTCAATATTTAAAAACATATGGGTTGCAGTTGCAAGAAGGACGTTTTTATGCTGAAACAGACAGACAAAAACCAGTCATAATAATTAATCAAACGGCAGCATCACTATTGTTTGGAAGTCAATCGGCAATTGGTCAACTAGTATCTATTCGAGATAACCCTAATCAGGAGGTCATTGGTGTTGTCAAGGATTTTAACTTTAGTTCTTTGCATGATCAAATTGGAGGAATAGTATTTAATCAACTAGATACGGCAAGCGTATTTAGGTATATGAGTTTTAAAATAAACAAAGGAAGCTCACAGTCTGCCACAAATGCAATTCATCTTAAATGGCAGGAGATATTTCCTCAGGTTCCTTTCGAATACTTTTTCATGGAAGACAAGATCACTGAGCTATATAAGTCAGAAACACAGTTTCAAAAAATCATATTAATCGCCTCGCTGTTTGCTTTTTTTATTGTTTAGATAGTTACAGTTTTAGGATTAAATGGTGGCCTTAAAAATAAAGTTGGCCAACTCGAGGGTGAATTAAAA
>CAYGNU010000697.1:0-2427 GCA_964351175.1 uncultured Roseivirgaceae bacterium
TAAAGTATCTTTTGGTTTAAACACTTTTTCTACAACTTCTAACGAAGGAAATTTGAGGCTTTTTGATTTAAGTTCTGGTGAATTGATTAAAGAAGTCAAAGAATCAGAGCCATCTGAAAAACAAGCTCTTACTTCCCCAATTTTTTATCCGCAAAGCAATCAATATTTTAAAACAATTAAGCGTTTTATTCATGATCTTTCTGGTGATGATTTAGTGGCCGGAGCTGAATATCTGGAGACTGAAAATTGGCTTGGGATTTCATATTATATTGGAAATGATAAATTGGTTAATAAATTGCTTGTGGTGAGTATGGAAAAAGAAATATTGTTATCAGAAACGCTAGCCGAGGAACTTTCAGGAGTGGGGCAGGATACTTTCTTTGTTACCGATAACAAGCTTATCTTTGTTAAGGACAAATCGAAACTTTTTATTTATCAATAATAGAAATATGCGTTATTTTTTAATATTCATTTTTTGCGCAATTCAGATCAACACGTATGCGGATACTTTTTCTCAAGATTCTATAGGTCTGGAAAAGAAAGATGGTAAAGTATTTATTAAGCATGAGGTAGGCGATAATGAAACGCTATATTCATTATCACGGAGGTATGATGTACCCATATTCAAAATCATTGAAAGCAATCCTCCAACTGAATTTGGTCTTGAGGTAGGTATGATTGTTTTGATCCCTATAATTGCCAAGGAAAAACCAGTGGTAAAGCCAACTTATGAAGTGATCAAACCAGTTATTGCAGAAGTGCAAACACAGCCAAAGCAAGTAATTGCCGAACAAAAGAAGCCTACTACTGAAGTAATAAAGCACACTGTTCAGGCAAAAGAAACATTGTTTTCTATATCGAGATCTTATGAGGTAACAGTTGATGATATTAAAAAATGGAATGGACTAATTAGTAATGAACTGAGTATAGGACAGATAATTACAATAAATAGGGGCAATGAAAGTGTTGAGGAGCAGAGGATTAATACCGTTTCTAATTCAAATAACCTACATGTGGTAGCACAATCAGAAACCTTATTTTCTATATCCAGAAAGTATGGTGTTGAAGTAGCAGATATTAAAAATTGGAATGGGCTTGATTCTAATGAAATAAGTATAGGTCAGGAGCTAATTGTGGGTAAGCCTATTGTGCAGCAAACTAATGCAGTCACTAATAATTTGCCAGATATCAAAACTGGTTCACCAAATATCAAGGATACTAATGTTTTACCTATTGATACCACACGATACATAGTACAACAAAGTGATAGGACAAATTTTGAGGAAGTTGTAGAAGCAGGGTTGGCAGAGAAGATTCCTGGTGGAGAGAATAACAGAAAGTATCTAGCACTTCATCGTAACGCCAAAGCTGGTACTATTATGAAAGTAAGAAATGAGATGAATAATCAGGAGGTGTTTGTCAGAATCATTGGGAAACTACCTAATACTGATGTTAATCAAAATGTAGTTATTAAAATTTCACGTGCTGCCTATGAACGGTTAGGGGCCATTGACCCTAAATTTAGAGTTACTATCTCCTACATTCCTTGAGTAATTCAGAATTAAAGAATTTTTTAGATTTAAAGGTTGAACAGTACAACCGTCCAGGGTTTATTAAAAATGATCCTATTGTAATTCCACATCAGTATAGCAAAAAGCAAGACATTGAAATATCGGGCTTCTTTGCAGCAGTACTAGCATGGGGACAGCGTGTCACTATCATTAATAAATGCAAAGAGCTATTTGCCGCTATGGACAATGCTCCTTATGATTTTATCATCAATCATAAAGAGTCAGATCTTAAGCGTTTTGAGGAGTTTAAGCATCGCACTTTCAATCCTACTGATGCCCTATACTTCATTTATTTTTTTAACGATTATTATTCCAAATATGAGTCACTGGAAAGTGCTTTTCTTATGGGCGAGTCAGATGATATGGAAAGTAGTTTAATAGGGTTCCATAATATGTTTTTTAACATGCCTGATGCGCCAGCAAGAACCAGGAAGCACATTGCAACACCAGCCCGAAAGTCTGCTTGTAAGAGGCTTAATATGTTTTTAAGATGGATGGTGCGAACAGATGACTGTGGTGTTGATTTTGGTATTTGGAGAAGCATTGATCCTTCAAAGCTCATTTGTCCTTGTGATCTTCATGTAGACAGAGTGGCAAGAAAGCTTGGACTGATAGCTAGAAAACAAACAGATTGGCTAACGGCTCTTGAACTTACAGAAAACCTCAGAGCCTTTGATACAACTGATCCTGTTAAGTACGACTTCGCACTCTTCGGTTTAGGTATTGAAGAGAAGTTCTGATTACTTACCCCAAGTTGAAGGGTTTGATCTCCAACTTTCAAGATGAGGAAGCTGTGCATCAATAACATACCCCCTTTTTAAAGCTTCCTGAAGCAATAATTTATAGTTGCTTAAAC
>CAYGNU010000698.1:0-2418 GCA_964351175.1 uncultured Roseivirgaceae bacterium
TATCTGCATTTTTCTTGTCTAGTCCATAAGCTAAAGCCGCAGCTGTTGGCTCATTAATAATTCTTTTAACATCAAGACCAGCAATTTGTCCAGCTTCTTTAGTTGCATGACGCTCAGCATCATTAAAGTAAGCAGGTACTGTGATAACAGCTTCTTTAACTTCAGTACCTAGGTAATCTTCAGCAGTAGACTTCATTTTCTGAAGGATCATAGCTGATAATTCCTGAGGTGTATAGTTTCTGTCACCTATTTTAACTCTAACAGTGTCATTATTTCCTTTTTCTAAAGTATATGACACTGTTTTTAACTCTTCACCTACTTCAGTGTATTTCTTACCCATAAATCTCTTTACAGAGCTTATTGTATTAGTTGGGTTCGTAATGGCTTGTCTTTTAGCCGGATCTCCTACTTTTCTCTCTCCTTTACCGTCTTCCAGAAATGCAACGATAGAAGGAGTAGTTCTTCTTCCTTCGCTATTAGGAATAACCACTGGCTCGTTACCTTCCATTACGGCAACACATGAGTTGGTGGTTCCTAAGTCGATTCCAATAATTTTTCCCATGATATTATAACCTATTTATTAATTGATATTCTATTTTTTACTTTATTCTACATCCATCATTTATCAATGGTTATGCCAATCCATATTTGGTGACATTATGGCAGAAATGACAAAACTTCTAGGTTCAGCGTTTAAACTAGTAAAACTTAGAAGATTGGATTTAGAACTTACAATTGATAGCGTACCTTTGCAGCTTTGAAATATCATTATGGCGATCAAAGAGGAAATAGCGAAGCGAAGAACGTTTGGAATAATTAGTCACCCTGATGCGGGTAAGACAACTTTAACAGAGAAATTACTTTTGTTTGGAGGAGCAATCCAGACTGCAGGGGCAGTAAAATCTAATAAAATCAAAATGCATGCTCGTTCTGACTGGATGGAGATTGAAAAGCAGAGGGGTATTTCTGTTGCCACTTCTGTGATGGGCTTCAATTATAATGGTATCAAAATTAATCTACTGGATACTCCCGGTCACCAAGACTTTGCTGAAGACACCTATAGAACATTATCTGCCGTTGACAGTGTAATAATGGTTATCGACTGTGTTAAGGGCGTTGAGATACAAACTGAAAAGTTAATGGAGGTTTGTAGAATGCGTAATACACCTGTTTTATGTTTTATCAATAAGCTAGATAGAGAAGGGCGTGATCCTTACGATCTTCTTGACGAAATTGAGGCAAAACTTAACATCAAGGTTAGACCGCTATCTTGGCCAATTAGTATGGGAAAGACTTTTAAAGGAGTTTATAGTCTATTTAGTAAAAGTCTTCATTTGTTTGTTCCTAGTAAATCTAAAATTGAGTCTGACGGCTTGAGTATTACAGATATTAATGATCCTAGAATTGATAAAGAAGTAGGGATTAATGATGCAAAGCAACTACGAGAGGATGTTGAACTTATAGAAGGTGTTTATCCTGAATTTAATGTTCAAGATTACCTTGATGGGAAGGTTGCTCCGGTATTTTTCGGTAGCGCAGTGAATAACTTCGGTGTTAAGGAGTTGCTGGATAGTTTCATAAAGCTGGCACCACCGCCAAAAGCAAGAGAAACCGAAGAAAGAGTAATCACCCCGGATGAGAGTAAATTTTCAGGCTTTATATTTAAGATTCATGCTAATATGGATCCTAATCATAGAAATAGAATTGCATTTATTC
Organism: uncultured Roseivirgaceae bacterium; assembly: GCA_964351175.1. GTDB lineage: Bacteria > Bacteroidota > Bacteroidia > Cytophagales > Cyclobacteriaceae > Fulvivirga. Next base: position 1,717 of record CAYGNU010000698.1, read on the forward strand.
GTATTTGCTCAGGGAAATTTGAGCGTGGCAAAACCTATCACCATGTTCGTGCTGACAAAAAGATTCGATTTTCTAACGTAACTGCCTTTATGGCACAGGAAAAGGAACTAGTTGACGAAGCATGGCCTGGCGATATTGTAGGATTATATGACACAGGAAACTTGAAAATTGGTGATACTTTGTCAGAAGGAGAAAAAGGGGCCTATAAAGGTATCCCTAGTTTTTCGCCAGAGATATTCAAAGAGGTTGTCAATAAGGATGCAATGAAGACCAAACAGCTTGAAAAAGGACTGAATCAGTTGATGGAGGAAGGAGTTGCACAGCTTTTTACCTATGAACTTGGATCTAGAAAGGTGGTTGGTACAGTTGGAGCATTACAGTTTGAAGTTATACAGCATAGGCTTAAACATGAATATTGGGCCTCATGCGATTTCATGTCAATGAATCTTTATAAAGCCTGTTGGATTAGCAGTAGTGACAAGAAAAAGTTAAATGAGTTTGTCGCTTCAAAACAACGCCACATTGCCAGAGATAAGGATGGTAAGTTAGTGTTTATGGCAGAGTCAAAATCATGGTTGACCATGGTTCAGGATAATTTCCCAGAGATTGAATTCCATTTTACTTCAGAATTTTAATTATTTCAAAGCATCAAAACTATATTTAGCATCAGCCCAGAATTCATCGAGTTTGATAATTCTGGGT
>CAYGNU010000699.1:0-2415 GCA_964351175.1 uncultured Roseivirgaceae bacterium
TTTTTGCTGACAAGACCGTTGAATGAAGAAATTAGATAAGTTAATACTGTCCTCATTTCTAGGACCATTTTTTCTAACATTTTTAGTTGTAGTATTTATATTACTAACCCAGCATATGCTCAAGTATTTTGATGACATAGTGGGTAAGGATTTAGGCTGGGATATACTTGGTCAGCTGCTTTTCTACTTCGCCATATTCATGACGCCTATTGCTTTGCCTTTAGCCGTTTTACTTTCTTCTTTAATGACATTCGGCAATCTTGGAGAGCATTTTGAACTAACAGCTATCAAAAGTGCTGGAATTTCATTATTGAGAGCACTTTTACCCATTTTTGGATTCGTCTTACTCCTAACAGTTTTCGCTTTTTACTCTAACAATTACTTTGTGCCTAAAGCTGCTCTTGAAGCATATAGTCTACTTTGGGATATTAAACAAAAGAAACCAGCGCTTGATCTAAAACAAGGAGCATTCTATAATGGTATCCCAGACTTTAATATTAAAGTTGATAAGAAGTATGATGATGGACGCACCATTGAGGATATCATCATTTATGACCATCGTGGGCATACTGGTAACAAAAAGATCACCTTAGCAGACTCAGGAGCTATGTACATGGTCAATAATGAAAGGTACTTAAAGCTAGAGTTGTTTAATGGTAATTTTTATTTTGAAGATTATACTGAAGCTGGAGGTAAGCCTAGAGCTGAAGAAACGATGTCACGAAGTAGTTTTACAAGAAGTGAATATGTGCTTGATCTTTCATCTTTTGGTATGGATCGTACCAATCAAAGCCTTTTCCAGGGTAATAGGATTATGCGTAATATCAATCAGTTAAATGATGATGTTGATTCTGTTAATCAAAGAATAATGGATACAAAAGTTAATGTGTTTAACGATTCATATTATGCTTTCTATTATCATTTAAGAGAAGACAGCCTTGAAATGCCCTCTGATCTCAGGAGTTTTAAAGAGGAGAGGGATTCTGTTGATAAAGCAAAGGACTTATTGGGAGATCAAGAAGAAATAGAAGATGAAGATTCATCGAAAGAAGTTAAGATCAATACCCCAGTTAAGAAAATTAGAAAAACTCCGGTTAAAAAGAATGTTAGCAATCAACAAACTAGAACAGGAGATGCTTTGAAGAAGAGGCAGGCTTCAATTGCTGCCAGAAATAAAAAGAATGGTGTTCTACCAAAGCTTAACGACACGGAATTACAGATAGTTAACGCCAGGAAAGCTAATCGCAAGATATACATCTATGACACCTTATCACATTTAGAAATAGTGGAATATTTAGAGAAGGATTCTTCTCAGCTGTTGAGTGTTATTCAGACCTCATTAAATAATATAAGGCAAACCAAGAGTAAGGTCCAATCTCATAATTCAACTTTAGAGAGGTATGTCTATGAAAAAAATGTTTTTGACATTCAATTTCATAAGATTTTGGCTAATTCAGCGGCCTGCATTATCATGTTCTTAATAGGAGCGCCATTAGGGGCTATTATTAAGCGAGGAGGATTGGGTATGCCTGTCCTTATGTCTATTATTTTCTTCATCATTTTTTATGTGCTCACTATGACTGGTGAAAAATGGGCTAAACAAGATATTATAGAACCAATTTGGGGTATCTGGTCTGCCAATATATTGCTTTTACCTATTGGGCTGTTCTTTTTGAGGCAGGCCCGTAATGATGCGAGGTTATTTGAAGCCGATTTCTATAGCGTTACGATTGAGAAATTTAACCGATGGCGTAAAAAAGGTAAGTTATCGATAGAAGAAAATTCTAACTAAGTGTTGTTAATTGTGTAACATATCAATACTTTTGCACGTTAATTTTTTAACGAACAAATAACTTTTGCTAAGCATGTATTTACAGAAAGAAACTAAAGAAGGGCTTTTTGAGAATCATGGTCGGTTAAAGTCTAAGAAAGATACAGGATCTGCTGAATCTCAAATAGCACTTTTTACCCACCGTATTCTTCACCTTACAGAACACATGAAGAAAAACAAAAAGGACTACTCAACACAACAAGGTCTTTTAAGACTTGTGGGTAAGAGAAGGAAATTATTGAATTATCTTCACAAGACAGATATCGAGAGGTATCGTGCAATTCTTGCAGAACTGAAATTAAGAAAGTAATCGAAAAGGGAGCCTAAAGGGTTCCCTTTTTTCTGTTTATTACTATTTTAGTTTTGTAAGCCTACACTGAATTTTTACAACAATAAATTATATATGCAAATAATTAACAAAACAATTAACCTACCTGATGGGAGAACCATCACCATTGAAACTGGCAAATTAGCAAAACAAGCTGATGGTTCGGTAGTAGTGCGAATGGGAGATACAATGCTCCTTGCAACAGTGGTGGCCAACAAAGAGGCCAAAGAAGGTGTGGATTTTTTACCATTATCAG
>CAYGNU010000700.1:0-2410 GCA_964351175.1 uncultured Roseivirgaceae bacterium
TTCTTCAATAGCTTGATTGAGTGCCTCACGTTTTTTTAAAAGATCTTTAATCTGTTTATCATCCTGCCAATTGAGTTCTTTTTTCCCCTTTATTCTTTTTTCCGCTTCTTTGAGTTGTTCTTTTAGTTCTTTGGCCTCTTGCAGCGTTTTGTCAATCTTACTTTCAGTCTGCTGAGCTACTTTGTCGATGTTATCTTTAATTTCTTTCTTATTAGGTAATGCAAACTGGTAGGTTGATGTTCTGGTGGACTTTTGGCCATTTACTCCATCATTGTCCCAGACCTGTAGATAGTAGCTTAGCTTTCCTGTATCAGTTATCAAAGAATCAAGAACCCAATTGTAAAAATACCTCTGGCTGTTCTGGCCGTTTAAAATTGGAATATTAATGGACTTATAATTTTCACTATCAAAGCTGTAGTAAAGTTTAAGTTTAGTAAGGCCATAATCATCTAGAATATTACCCGCAAAGCTGATCTGACTATAAAGAGCAGTATCTGGGTATACTTCACTTATGATTTTTGGAAATTCATCCTTGATTACATCAATATTGTATAGTATAGGGTCTTTATTGAGACTATGTTCATTCGATAACTTTAACTGATATTTATCAGATGATTTTATTGTCTTGTTGTATTCAAATAATTGATTGTCAGAGAGTTCCATTGCTATTTCATTAGGGCTTTCTGAATCAAATTGTATAAATGCTTGCTGGGCTTCCAAGGTATTTAATTGCCATTTGATTTTTGTGCCTTCTGGAACTATAGCATTGCCAATGTTGGAGATACGCTCGGTTTTCTTATTAAGGTATTCAGGGTATTCAAAGTACAGATTAAAATTTCTAAGATCAGGTCTTTGAAAAACGGTAATCTTATATGTTTCTGATTGAAAACCTGAAGCTTCGAACTGTATAGATCTTGTTTTCTGAATTTTATTGAAAGTATAGGTAAAAAGATCATTGGTAATAGAAGCCATTTTGAACTTTCTACCTTCATTATTAATATAGACATTATCCGGCAAGGACGTTCCTTCAATTTTGAGACTTATAGTAAAGTCTTCATTTTTAAAGGCCTTATTAGACTCATTGAGTAAGTTAAAATCAAAGGGTGCCTGAGGCACAAAGTCTTTATTAAATTGAGTAATCCTTGAAGTACTGTTGAGTATCATTTGCGGATTGAACAAAATGATAGCAATGATGACAGCCAATGGTATCAAAAGCCAAGGCAATAGCTTATTGTTTGTTTTAAGTTCAATGGCCTTATCGTAACTAATGCTCGGAAGGGCATCCATTTTTTGATTTATACCAGCAGTTATAAAGTATGAGTTCCCCCCTTTGCTCCGTAATTGAATGATATTTAATAATTTATCTTTAATCTCTGGAAAGTAACTGCCTATTTGTCGGGCGGCAATTTCATTGTCCATAGCCTTGTTAATGTTGGCTATTTTATATGCCGGTACGATAACATATTTACCAATTAAATAAAAAGAGATGATGAAAAATGAAAAGAAGAGAAGGGATCTAATATTAATACCAAACTGGAAAGTATATTCCAGATAGTTAAAAATTAAAAACAGGCCAAGCAGTATTGCCATACTAATTATCAACCCTCTCACCAGGAGGTTTAAAAAGTACTTGCGTTTATAAGCGCTCAGCTGCTTGAATAATATTTTTTCTTTGTCACTCATTCAGATTCTTTCCGATACAGCTATTACGTAGTTGATGATACTCAAGTTTAGGTTCATCTCCTATCAATCTTCTATTAACGGCATTTCTGTCTGAAAATATTCGATTACATGCATTTTAAGCAGTTTTTCCTGTTCTAGAAGGTCAAAGTGAGGCAAACTTTTGACCAGCTTCCAGTGTGGCCAGCCCTCTTCATCCAAACCCTCTAATTCATAAAACCCTGATAGACTTAATACCTTACAAATAGCGATATGCATTAAATCTTGTTTCTCCTCTTTACTAAATGTTAGTTTGCCTTTACCTAATTCCTGAACACCTATTAAAAAAAGGATGGCATTAAGATCTTTTGGCCGCCTACCAATTACTTTCTGTAATGAGAGGCGAAGTGACTGCCATTTGCGCTCTAAATCAAGGTCTTTTTTTATCATTTAGCTTCGTTAAGGCTATCCCAGTATTCTGTGGCTCTTCTTAAATGTGGAATAACAATAGTACCACCTATTAAATTAGCTATAGCAAATGCTTCAAAAACTTCTTTTTCACTTAACCCAAGCTCATGGCATTTTCCTAGATGATAGCGAACACAATCGTCACACCGCAGGACCATAGAGCACGACAGGCCTAGAAGCTCCTTAGTTTTTACGTCAAGTGCTCCTTCGGCAAATGCGTTTGTATCAAGGTTATAAATCCTTTTAATTACTTTATTATCAGCATTTAAAATGCGCTCATTCA
>CAYGNU010000701.1:0-2408 GCA_964351175.1 uncultured Roseivirgaceae bacterium
GTTCCATTATCAGTCAGCTCTATCACCAAAACATCTTTCTATTAACAGCAGCATCCAGATTATTGATATCAGCCATCAGATAGAACCGTGCGATATAGCCCATGGTGCTTATGTTTTAAAATCAGTTTTTAGAGATTTCCCTAAGGGAACAGTGCATCTGGTGGCCATAAATTCAGCAGGTCAGCAAGGAGACAAATACATTGCCATAAAACTTGAAGGACACTATTTCATTGGTACCGATAATGGCCTTTTTGGATTGATAACCGATGCAATGGCTGAGGGGCAAGTTGATATTAATGTCAATACGGTAGCTACTACATTTCCGGCCAAAGAGGTATTTGCTGCTGCCGCAGCAAAACTGGCAAGTGGCACTCATATTTCTGATATTGGAAAGCCTTTGGAGCATTTTAAGAAAATGCTTGGTCGTCATTTAAAGGCAAATAAAAGCCTTATTGCTGGCCATGTGATAAGAGTAGACCATTATGGTAATCTGATCACCAACATCGATAAGCCCACCTTTGAAATTTTGAGTAATCAAAAAACGTATAACATCACTTTCAGTAGAGAGAATAGTCGCAGGATAAATGAAAGTGTAAATAGTGTAGAAGCTGGTGACATATTCATCATCTTCAATGACCAGAAACTATTAGAAATAGGCATTAATCAAGGTAATGCCTCAGAGCTTTTAGGGCTAGGATATGATAGTCCTGTTATGATAAATTTTGACGCATAATATATGTTAATAAGAATTGTAAGAATGACCTTTCAGGAAGATAAAGTCGAAGACTTTTTAAAGGTTTTTGACGAGAGCAAGGAGAAGATCAGGCATTTTCCTGGATGTCATCACCTAGAGTTATTAAAGGATTATTCTCAAGAAAACATATTCAGCACCTATAGTTATTGGGAAGATGACGAAGCCTTAAACAACTATCGTTATTCAGAACTCTTTAAAGGCGTTTGGTCAGAGACAAAGATTTTGTTTAAAGAAAAGCCTGTGGCTTTCTCCTCGAAAAAATATATTGAAGTGTGATATTGCTTAATAATGAATCATTAATCATATTTGCAACCCGATTCAAAATGCCCTGTGGTCTCGGCTAAGCTGAGAGAAGACACAGGTCAACATGCCCAGGTGGCGGAATCGGTAGACGCGTTGGTCTCAAACACCAATGTCTTCGGACGTGCCGGTTCGACTCCGGCCCTGGGTACTAAAAAGCCTGATAATCAACTGATTATCAGGCTTTTTAAATTAATGATAAGAGAAAGTCTATTTAAGCTTTTGTCACTTAAAAATGAAGCACACTGCAATCAGGATTATTTACCTCGAAGTCCTTAAGCCTGTTTCCTCTAATTTTAGTATTAAAGCATTTGAGCAATTGCAGTTTTGAATAAAACCCTTGTTGCCGCCATGCTCTGCATGGTGGTCTTATCACTTATACATACCTCACCACCATGCTAAGCATGGAGGGAGCGGAGGGTAATTTCCGTAAAAAAATTCAACACCATATAGACATTAAGAGATGATAAAATTTGAACAGACAGTTGAGCATTTAATTGCCTTTAATAGGTACTATTTAAAGACTCATTCAACCTTCTTTCAATAGTATTGGAGATGGTTAATTGCGGCTATTTTTTCTTTTTACGTTTTTAAAACATCAGGACCAATAGTTGACTCAATACTTGACTGGGGCAATTGGGTCATTGTAGGACTCGTTGGGCTAATGACTTTTCTCCTGACTAAGTATGCTGACTCTTCAAGGCGAAAAAATTTAGTGGCATTTATAAAGAATAGTCCACAGAGTGTCGGTTTTCGCGAAATTAATTATGATGATGAAAAAGTAACGATAACAATGAATTCTAGTTCAACAGAGTATAAATATTCGGCATTTAAAAAAATTGAAGAGGACAATAATTATTTTTATCTGTTTACTGGTGACCAAACTGCCCTAACTTTACCAAAAACAATAAAGGAACGGGATTCCTTATTGAACTTAATTGAGAAAATAAGAGCAAATTGTAAATAAAAACTAAGTACTGAAAAAATATTTTAAGATTGTCCACCCCTGTTCCCGCCATGCTCTGCATGATGGTCTTATCACTTATACATACCTCACCACCATGCTAAGCATGTCGGGAACTGAGAATAATTATATCGACTCAATCTAAAGGTTAGGATCTATATCTTCAGAGCGTAAAATTCGTTAACTTTATATCATGACGATTGAACAGAAAAAAATATCGCTTATCAACTGGATTACTAATCTTGAAGATGAAGTAGTCCTTGATCAAATTGCTGGAATACAGAAGTTATCTTTAGATGATCTTCCTGATGCAATTGTGGAACTGTTGAAAATCGCAGATGCCGAACCTGAAGAAAATCTAACTGTTCATACTTCTGTGCGAGATATCTT
>CAYGNU010000702.1:0-2407 GCA_964351175.1 uncultured Roseivirgaceae bacterium
TGGCCGATGGTTGGTGACACCAAGTTCGGATAAAACAGTAAGAGTGTGGAACATTGATACAACCCTCACCGAGTAGTAATAAATCATCATCCTTTCGTATCTACTACTATTCATTAATGTCAAACCAGTTTCACTAACGTAGAAGGGGTTGAAATTCAAGGCTTGGTTTTAACCCCGTCTTTCCTATATTTATGTGAATAAATCAGTTTCTTGGAATAGTAATATGAAGGGGAGCTAAAGGTTGGCATCAATCATGTGGATGAGAAAATATCTATTTTTAATATTTTTATATAGTCTTAATTCTAGCTTACCAGCTCAAAAGATTGAGGGTATTTGGATTTCATCGAACAAAATGAATATTCAAAAAAGAACTGATTCTACATATTTAGAGGGGGTTGAAATTTTATCCAAGAAACTAGAAAAAGTAAAAATTGATACATTCTATCATAATGCTTATGCTCTGATTCATTTTCTTGACAACAACGAAATAATAGTCCAGGGAATTGGTGGTAAAAAAAGATTGGGCAGCTATACAAAGCTAATTGACACCCTGATAGTGGAAATTGATACTATCAAATTTAAGATGATAGCCAAAAAAGAAAACTTAATACTTCTTGATTTGGACACAGGTTGGCAAAATAATCACTTAATATTTGAAAAATTGTTGCCCTCATCCAGCTTATCAAAAGACAAAATCGAATTTAACTTTGAAAAAGAGTCGTATTGGAAGATTAGCACAGATTCCAATTCTCTGAATTTTGGACTTGAATATCACTTTTTAGATAGCGGAAACGTCATTTTAAGTCAATTCAATGATGGCTGGAACGCATATACATCACATGGTGAATATGAGACTATCATTTATGAAAATGACCTGTTTCTATATATCCTTGATTGGAATCATTCCTCCGGTTCTGAAAGGCTATTCAGAATTTACTCGGACTCAGCAAACCGGTTTTTTGCTCAGACTTTTGAAGAGAATTGGAAAGAACCATCATCGAGGCAGGAATTGGTATTTATAAGAGCAATATTACCGATCAAAAAGGAACTGAATGAAATAAAGAAATCTCTTTTAGGAACATGGGCTTTAGATGATACTTTGCTGCCTTTTGATCCTGACTTGAGTGAGTATAAAAGCTTTGACGACCAATACTACGAGTTAATATTTTCCAAAAATGGTGAGTTTTCAATTTCGTATGGTGGTGTTCTCATGGATGATAATGAAAGAATCCCAAGTTCCAAACAAATTAGAGGAACTTGGGAGGTTGGTTCTACAGGACATTATATTAAAATGAAAATTGACGATTACTACATAAAATACATGACCATAATTGGATTATCAACAAATTCATTATCGATAGCGATGGACACAGAATCACCAGACTTTGAAATAACATATTCCAACCACCAAATAAGACTAAAAAGGCTGACTAGAAAAGATAAAAAACACAAGACTACCCTGCATTCCGAAAATTCATCAATATCTGAAAAATCCGCCAAGTAGAATATAAATTTAGAATTTGATTTTAGTTTAAGGATAAGGATAGCAAGAAGCTATACTCCTACATTTTTTATCGAGGTATTGGGTCAAATGAAAATCAAGAAAACATTAATTCTTCTGCTTATAGTGATAATCCTTGGTTGTATCGGATATTTCTTCAGCTCCATGAAATACTTTGCTGATGGTGTCATTGAAGACTCAAAAAAAATCGAAGCATTAAAAAATTCAGGTGCATTTGACGAGCCATTAAAAATCTCAGAAGAACCTCAAAAACGGATAATCTTGTCTTCCACAGCTCAAGAAGCCAATGATGCTAAGGAATGGTTATCGACTACCATTAAAGAATTTTTTGATCCTAACACTCACCAACATTTTTGTGACATAACAACTGATCAGTATGCCGAATACAAGCAAGAGGCTATTAGTGTAGTAGATGAAAGTAATAACTCCTTAAGCGAAGAAAAATTCAAACAAAAGTGGAGCAAAATTTACGACATAACATATGCTGGAATTGGTGAATCTTTCTTAACAGGTAATCAAGACTGGGGTAAAATGGAAATATCAAAATGCGAACTCTTTTCTCAGCCTGAACCTGAAACATTTATTTTCGAAACATTAGTCAGTGATACAATGTTCGAATTAACCTACTTAGTTGAAATTACCGTCGTGCGAACTGATGGTGGGTTCAAAATTGATGATATTAAGAAAAAAAGCGACAGATATCAACAATAGCTATTCAGATATTCTGAATAGCTTCTAAAAACCAATCAGTAAACGAAAAGTGAAGTGCCTCGAAATCATTAACTGATCATCGAAACGACCCAAAACAGTAATTATGAGATTCTATATTTTGATATCCTCTTTCTTGATTGTGATTTCCTCCTGCAGCCCAGAAACTAAAAAGAA
>CAYGNU010000703.1:0-1698 GCA_964351175.1 uncultured Roseivirgaceae bacterium
CGCATCAACGAATACAAGAAATTATTCAATATTACAGGTACTATCGATCTTAAAGAAATTAAGACCTCTTACCGAAATTTGGTAAAAGAATGGCACCCTGATAAATTTCATGGGGATGTCGCTAAGGCTGAAGAGGCTGAAATAAAAAGTCAGCAAATTATTGATGGATATCACTTTTTGGTAAGCATCGCTCCAGAAACTAAAGCTGCTAATCTAGAGGAATACAACGTTACTATCAATGAATCTGGCATAGCGGATTTCAAACACAAAGGCCTTTTACTAGAAGTTACTTTTCAAGACGGTAGCGTTTATGAGTACTTTGGTGTGACCAGAAATGTGTACATCAAATTTGTTAATGCTGATAAACCATTGCGTTTCGCTAAAAGAAACATCTTCAATACTTTCCTTTATAGAAAATCAAAAAAAGCCGTTGAAATGGCCTAAATAATGACTCTAGTGCTAAATGCTCCTAAGTTCATAAGTGCTCTAAGTTTAAATATTTATATTAGTGATAATCAATACTTACTAATAAAATACTATGGGCATCATCATTCAGGGCATTCAATTTGACGAAAAATCATCTTATCTGACAGGACCAAGACTGGCACCTCCACTGATTAGAGATGCATTATATAGTGGTGCTTTTAATATGTTTGCCGAGAATGGTATGTCAATTGATGATCTCAATGTTGAGGATAAAGGAGACTTTGAGATCAAAGAGTATTTTGATATAGAGCAGGTAACAAAAAGTCACATTGATCAGAATAAAAAGATATTAACCCTGGGTGGCGATCATTCTATTACCTTTCCAATAATTAAAGCGCATTTTAATAAATACCCTACACTCGACATCCTACAAATAGATGCACATTGTGATTTGTATGATGAGTTTGAAGGTGATAAATATTCGCATGCCTGCCCTTTTGCTAGAATTATGGAAAATGGATTTGCTACACGGCTGGTCCAAATAGGCATTAGAACATTAAGTACTCACCAAGAAGAGCAGGCTGACAAATTTGGTGTGGAAATTCATCAAATGCGAAATCTGGATTTGACCAAAATAAAGAAGTTTGAAAATCCACTATACATTACACTAGATCTTGACGGCATTGATCCAGCTTTTGCCCCAGGCGTTTCGCACCATGAACCAGGCGGACTCACTTCACGACAGGTGATTGACCTCATTCATAACTTAGATGCTGAAGTAATAGGCGCTGACATCGTAGAATATAACCCCACCAAAGATTTACACGACATGACCGCATTTTTGGCTGCAAAAATGATGAAAGAGATTTTGGTTAAAATGGCCTAAAGGAATATACTAAGCTGTTTTTAGAGCCATTAAATGCGATAATTAATACAACTCTCCTCCACTTTGATTAAGAAAGATGAGTCTTTAATAGGTGACATTAATCATATCTAAAGACAACTTAACACCTAGGTGTACATAGAATATTTAAGTAATTTTATATAGGTAAAAAGTCGTCAAAATATTTCACATGAGAATGTAAAATACAGATATAACAAATTACCAAACATGGATATCCATGGCATCCAAAAGACTCAAATCAATTATAAATGGCATTTATAGATTATTATAAAATCTTAGGCATTTCTAAAACTGCAACCGACAAGGAAATTAAAGCTGCCTATCGAAAACAGGCTCGAAAGTACCACCCAGATTTGAACCCAGATAAC
>CAYGNU010000703.1:1708-2395 GCA_964351175.1 uncultured Roseivirgaceae bacterium
TTGAAATTCAAAGAAATAAATGAAGCCAATGAAGTTTTAAGCGACCCGGAAAACAGAAAGAAATACGATAAATACGGAAAAGATTGGAAGCACGGTGAGGAACATGAAAAAGCCAGAAGCCAGTATGAAAGGCAATCTCAATATCAGTCTGGTGGCCAAGGTTTTTCTAATGAAGACTATTCAGATTTTTTTGAGTCAATGTTTGGTGGAGGTAGATCATCTTATAGCCAAGGTCGCAGTCCGAAATTTAAAGGACAGGATTTCAATGCTGAATTACATTTGAATCTTAAGGACGTTTATACTACACAAAAACAGGTTTTAACGGTTAATGGCAAAAAAATCAGACTTACCATTCCCGCTGGTGCTGAAAATGGTCAAGTAATAAGAATAAATGGTAAAGGGGGCACCGGAATCAACGGGGGACCTCATGGTGATTTGTACATAAAATTTGTAATCAATAATCATACAAATTTCAAAAGAGAAGGTAATAACCTGTATCAGAATGTAGACCTAGATTTATATACTGCTACACTAGGGGGAGAAATAACTATAGATACTTTTGATGGTAAGGTAAAACTTAAAATAAAACCTGAAACCCAAAATGAAACGAAAGTAAAACTGAAAGAAAAAGGCTTTCCAGTGTATAAAAAAGAAGGAGTATTTGGGGATTTGATTATTACCTATCAT
>CAYGNU010000704.1:0-2391 GCA_964351175.1 uncultured Roseivirgaceae bacterium
GGCAGTATTCCATAATGGAGAAGTGGCCATTGGCGCAGATGGACAAGCTACTATGGGTAACACGGTAGCTAAAAGCAATGTAAAAAAAATCAGAAAGCTTCTTGATGGAAAAATAGTAACTGGTTTTGCGGGTTCTACCGCAGATGCTTTTACATTATTAGAGCGTTTTGATGAGAAACTCAAAGCCTATGGTGGAAGTATGAAACGTGCAGCTATCGAGTTGGCCAAAGACTGGCGTACAGATCGATATTTACGAAAGTTGGAAGCTATGCTTATTACGGCAGATAAGGATGAAATATTAGTTGTATCAGGAACAGGGGATGTACTTGAGCCTGATAATCAAATTGCTGCAATTGGCTCAGGCTCAATGTATGCGCAGTCTGCAGCTTTGGCATTAAAGAAACACGCTAGCAATCTGTCAGCAGAGGATATTGTTAGAGAAAGCTTAAATATTGCTGCTGACATCTGCATTTATACTAATCATAATTTGATTATAGAAAAATTAAAATAGCATGAATGATCTCAGTATACTTCATAACCCGAGGTGTGGTAAGAGCAGAAATACACTAGCCATTATCAATGATAAAAATTTGGATGTAGAGGTTATTGAATATTTAAAGACTCCTCCTACTGCCAGCGAGCTAAAGGGCATTATTAAAAAGTTGGGCATTAAGCCTGAAGAACTCATTAGAAAAGGGGAGTCCATCTTTAAGGAAAACTACAAGGGAAAACAGTTAAATGATGATGAATGGATAGATGCGATGGTGGCTAACCCAATATTGATAGAAAGACCTATAGTGATAAAAGGAAATCTGGCAATTATTGGCAGACCGCCAGAAAATGTGCTCGAACTTATCTAATGCTTTGTTGCCTATTATTGATCCAGTTGCTGGATTGCTTTTAAGATTACTTTACTAGCCTTAGTTATTTCACTAGTAGTAATATTGAGTGGTGGAGCTATCCTAAAGCTATTAGGGCAAGAAAGAAACCAGAAACATATCACACCTTGTTCCAAGCAGAGGCTTACTATTTTGTTCACTTCTTCTGCGGTTTCAAATTCGAATGCGAAGAATAATCCTATCCTGCGAATTTCTTTAATTCTTGGGTGTTGAATTAAAGTTTCAAACATCTTGCCTTTGGCTTCTACATCATCTAATAATCTTTCATTTTCAATAACTTCAAGCGTTGCGTTGGCGGCAGCACAACAAACAGGGTTACCGCCAAAAGTTGTGATATGGCCTAGCATAGGATCATGAGTCAATGACTGCATCATTGAATGACTTGAGATAAATGCTCCTATTGGCAGACCGCCACCCAGAGCTTTTGCTGTAGTTAGAATATCTGGTATTACATTGAAATGCTCAAAAGCAAAGAGTTTTCCTGTTCTGCCCATACCAGATTGGATTTCATCAAAAATTAAAAGAGCACCTGTCTCTGTGCATTTTTCTCTCAAAGCCTTCATATAGGTCATATCTGGTATTCGAATACCAGCATCGCCCTGAACAGGCTCTACAATAACACAGGCAGTTTTTTCAGTAATAACATCAAGCTCCTTAATTATATTAAAGTTGATAAATGTTACATCTGGGAGGAGGGGTCGGAAAGCAAATTTTTTATATTCATTACCTGAGACACTTAATGAGCCATGGGTGCTACCATGATAGGCGCCTCTAAAAGATATAATTTCAGACCTGCCCGTAAATCGCTTTGCTAATTTAAGCGCGCCTTCGTTAGCTTCAGTGCCACTGTTGACAAAGTAGCAACAGTTGAGTTGCTCAGGCAGTAGATTAGTCAGTGTCTCAGCGAGTATATTGGGGCTTGATTGAACAAACTCACCATATACCATTATATGCAAGTGTTTGTCTAGTTGTGCCTTAATTGCAGATATAACATGAGGGTGCCTATGTCCAATTGCACTTACACCCACTCCTGAAATAAGGTCCATGTACTTCTTACCATCAGGAGTATAAAGATAGATACCTTCAGCAGATGCTATATCTAGCAAAAAAGGGGATGCGGTTGTTTGGGCAATTTTCTCAAGAAATGTATGATGGCTGAAATTCATGAAGCAAAACTAATTCAATAGTCTGAATTAGAATACTGTAAAATCTACTCTACGCTCATTTTGTTTCTTGTCAGCTGCTTGTGACTCTGCCGACTTTTCTTCCCCATATCCAACTACAGAGATTTTATCATCATGAACTCCCATTTGAACCATTAACTCCCGTATTTTTTCTACCCTTTTAATAGAAAGAGCAACGTTGGCTTTAAAATCTCCAACATGATCTGTATGACCTTCTATTAGAATAATTTTGCCTTGCAAAGCATATTCCACGGCAACAAGAAATGGATCCATATCAACAAAAGCAAATTCATCTTGTCCAGTTACAA
>CAYGNU010000705.1:0-2365 GCA_964351175.1 uncultured Roseivirgaceae bacterium
CTATAGGTATATGTAACAGCAACATAGGCAGATGTTATATTTGACGGTATTCCTTCAGAAAAGAAATCACTAGTATCAAGATTGGTTTCAGTTCCATCAGCAGTACGAGCTTTAAAAGATTGCTTCTTATATGGATTGATGCTTTCAATATCCACTCTTTTTATGAGCTCATCATTAGCAGATTTAAAATCTAAATATCTATTTTCGGTTAGATTTGAAGATGATTCTCTTACATATTCAATACTCTGACCATAGCTTTGAATAAAGGCTAAAGTAATTATTAAAATTATTAATTGTCTGGCCATTAAAGTAATGGTTAAATGAGATTTAACTCTCCCCGAAAATCTCCTCGAGCTTTCTTTCAAGCTCTCTTCCTCTGAGATTTTTACCAATGATCACTCCATCAGGGTCGAGCAATAAGGCAAAGGGAATCGCCTTAATATTATAGATTTTAGCAGCTTCACTATTCCAATATTTCAGATCAGAAACCTGTGTCCAATGCAATCCATCCTGCTCAATAGCCAGCAACCAATCTTCTCTTTTCCTATCGAGGGAAACGCCATAGACCTCAAATCCTTTAGCATTAAATCTATTGTAAGCTTTTACAACATTAGGATTCTCTTTTCGGCAAGGTCCACACCATTTTGCCCAAAAATCTACTAGCACGTATTTTCCTCTTAATGATGATAAGGCAACTACCTCTCCATCTGGGTTTGGTAAAGCAATATCGGGAGCAACCATGCCAATTGCTAAGTTCTTACTTGCCTCTACTTCATTCACAAAATCCATAGCCACTGTAGAATTAGTCAGTGCAGTACTGGCTTCTTCGGCTATTTTATGATAAGTATCTTGAAATTTATCTTTATCTAAAAACCTTCCTGACTTAAGAATTTCAATCACGCCAAGCGTAGCACCTGCAGAATCGATTTTAGCTGCTATTTGCTTCTTAAATTCATTATCTAACGCCATATACTCATCGCGAATCGCTGCTATAGCCTCAGCATCTTGCTGGCTGTTGGCTATCCCAAACTTGTTATTAATCTCTGCTACCTCCGCAGACGCTTGAAAAGCAGCGTTCATTTGCTGTACCAGTTCGATAAAGTTATGATCTCTCGACCCACTTATTTCAACAAACCCTCCTCTTTCATTTCCGTCAACATTAACAACCATATCATCTTCGTTCAAAATGAGATTAACAAACTGTTTATCATAAAAATTAAGTCTGTAATATCCAGGTCTTTCTATATTGACATTTTTACTATATTGGTAATTCTCATCAAGCTTCAAAGTATCAAAAGGCTGAGGTTTGTTGCCTACATATTCTTCAATCAAAATATTTCCTGATTGAGGAAACCCTACAGTACCAGAAATATTAATACCATTTTCTTCCTGCTGAACAGTTCCATTACCGGAAGTACAACTCGTTATTATTACTAAACCTAAAAGAATTCTAAGCATCACTTTTGTCATCAATTTTTTATTTGTTCTTAACCCAACTTCTTTCTTAATAGTTCGCTGGCCACCTTAGGGTCGGCCTTACCATTACTTCGTTTCATTAATTCACCCATAAACATACCCAACAGGCCTTTATGCCCTTTCTGATATGCTAAAACTTTATCAGGAAATTCAGCAACTATAGCGTCTGCCAATTCTCCTAAAGTATCAGTATCACTATCTTGTAGAAGATTCATTTCTTCAGCCAATTGCAAAGCGGACTTACCTGCATCTTTAATCAACACCGGAAACAACTTCTGAGAGGCCACTGAAAAACTCACTTTATTACCCTCTACTAGTTTGATTAATTCTGCTAAACTATCAGGAGACAGACTAAAATCGTCAATCTTAATTGACGAGTCATTGAGATACGACTTAACAGGGCCCATCATCCAATTTGAAGATGCCTTGTAATTTTGAGTAAGTGTAGAAAGCTTCTCAAAATACATCGCAATTTCTTTAGTATCAGTTAATACCTGAGCATCCAATTCTGGCAAACTGTATTCCTTAATGTATTTATTGTACAGCTCTCGAGGCAAACTAGGCATAGTAGCCTTTATTTTATTTAACCATTCTTCTGAGACATGAACCGGGCTAAGGTCAGGATCTGGAAAATATCGATAATCATTTAAAGCCTCCTTAGTCCTCATACCTGTGGTAACTCCACTGGCATCATCAAAATTTCTGGTTTCAGAAGCTATCTCCTCTCCTGCTTCTAAGGCATTTATTTGACGATCAGTCTCAAATTCAATGGCACGCTGTACATTTCTGATAGAGTTTAAATTCTTAACCTCAGCCTTTTTACCTAATTGTTCAGCTCCATTTAGTCTTAAAGAGATATTGACATCGCAGCGCATTGAACCTTTTTCCA
>CAYGNU010000706.1:0-2364 GCA_964351175.1 uncultured Roseivirgaceae bacterium
ATTGCATTGGCTCGACTTGGTTATTCTGTAACCGGAATTGACAACTCAGAAGTTGGAATTGACCAAATGAACCAAATCGGACAAAATGAAAAATTGAATTTGGTCGGACAAGTCGGAGCCATTTACGCTTTTGACCGTTTTAATGAGTTTGACGTTGTTCTGATGGACAGTATGTTTCATTTCGCCAAGAAGGACAAGGAAAAAGAAATTGGACTGATTAAGAAAATCGTTTCAGAAATAAGCAACGGCAGTCTTGTGGTCGTTTGCATTCAAGACACAGGAGATAAAGTCCAAATCCTCAACAATGCAATTGACTTTGATAGAAAACATAAACGCTTAGCTGACAAAGAATTCAAATACGTATTTGAAGACACGGACAGCGGACATAAATCTGAGACTGATTATCGACTGATAGTAATTGAAAAATAAAAACACTAAGCACAACACTGTATATAGCAAATAGGCCGTTCGGTGGTTAACGAGTGTTCAGTGCGATTCACGAACACCGCCAAATCGTTGATTTGGCTTTTAAGAATGAATAAATTAAAAACAAAATACAACGCTTTGGCTCAGTGCAAACCTGGAAGTATATCGCTTTTTACTGCCCTACTTGCCATATACTAAACGTAATATGAGATTTCAACCTTCTTTTAACTGCTTCAACATGTTGACATTTGTGGTGATTATTGGTTCATTAACGCTACCAGAAACTAAATCATAAATGAAGGATATATGGCTAACCATTTAACCATTAAAAGGACTACTGAAAACCCATCCCCTCTTTTACCAAACGCTGATAGACCTCTTCATTTATACTATAGAGATAAGGCGCTTTATTAGATGCACCTGTCATAAGTTTTTCATGTCTTATCAGTACACCCAACTTGTGCATTTTCCTCTGAAAATTGCCTCTGTCGAGCTTCTTTTGTAAAATTGACTCGTAGAGGCTTTGTAGATCATTCATGGTAAATCGATCAGCCAGTAGAGACTTTCCTATAGGCAAATAATTGATTTGCACCCTCAAATAAGCTAAAGCAGATGTGATCATCTCCTGATGATCTAGTACCAAAGGAGGTAGTTCAGCAATCGGAATCCACTCACAAGACTCACTCAAGTGGTCAGGCACCAAAGTGGCCTTTTCAGAATCCATTAAAGCCATATAAGCAGTCGAAATAAATCGTTGATCAAACCATGCCCTCAGTTCGGACCGGTGTTCTTTTGGCCACATTTTTTCAATTTCTACTGAGACTAATCGGCTTTGTTCATTAGCACTCCATCCCCTATTTAAGCTACTGAAAGTACGATATTGAGTGAGAAAAACATCTTTGATACCCGTACGTGCAAGCAATACATCATTCACTACAGCTTCCATTTCCTTATCAGCTGGCAAGAAGCCTCCTGGAAGTGACCAAGCATCAGCGTTTCGGTATTTAAGTAATAATACACTTAGCACGCCTCCATAATAACCAAACACAACACAATCCAAGGAAATACCCGGAACAAAGGTCTTTATCTGCTGTATAAACTGATCTGTGAGGTTATTCTTCATTCTTCTAGTTCATCTTTTTAGATTAATGTGTCAAAGTAACAAATTAATTTTTATCTTTAATGTGTCTATTGGACACAATAATAACTTTAAGGCTTACTCTTTAAGGCAACCTAGGTAGTTATCTAATGGGGGCTATAATCTAAAAGGAAAGAAAAAATGAACATGAATAAACCATACCTAATGATCTCTGCGTTCGCTCTCACAATCTTACTAACCAATTGTGGTGAAAAGTATAACTCCACATCCAAGGATGGCTTTATTAGCGTTATTAATGAAAATGGAAATACGCTAGGCTATAATGCCACTTCTGGAGTGAGCATACTGACTGTTGACCGATATGCATTTAAGGACCTGAACAAAAATGGCGAATTAGATGCTTATGAGGACTGGCGTTTACCTGTTGAAGAACGGGCGAAAGACTTGGCTTCAAAAATGTCCGTTGAGCAAATAGCAGGATTGATGCTCTATAGTGGCCATCAAGCAATACCTGCTACGGGTAGAAGAGGTTCTAGCTATAATGGACAGACGTACGAAGAAAGTGGTGCATTGCCAAGTGATCTTTCTGATGCTCAAAAGAAGTTCTTAACCGAAGATAACTTGCGTCACGTATTAATCACAAGTGTTGAAAGTGCTGCTATTTCAGCTCAATGGAATAACAACGCACAAGCCCATGTCGAGAGTATTGGTCTTGGTATTCCCATCAATACAAGTTCTGACCCCAGACACGGAAGTGATACTTATTCTGAATTCAATGAAGGCGCTGGCGGTGAAATATCTATGTGGCCCGGAACCCTTGCAATATCTCCAACATTTGA
>CAYGNU010000707.1:0-2355 GCA_964351175.1 uncultured Roseivirgaceae bacterium
TTACAATACCTCCATTGGTGGTCAATATCACATCATTACCGGTAGCCATAGTAGTGTTCTGGCTAACACTCAACTGACCCATTACCACCGATGGCAAGAACAATATCATAACCAATAGCTTATTCATTGCCTTTGCTGGCTTCTGCGGTTAAAATTTGAGTCAACTTCTCGATCTGCGCTTTCATCAGGTCGAGCTGGGATTGGGTAGAAGCCTCAGCACTTTGGATACTTTTATTAGTCACCTCCATTTCTTTCAACTTCTTAGTTAACTCTTCTATCTGCTGCTTCTGGTTATCTATAATCTGCTGTTGTTCTTTGGTAGCTTCAATAAGTACTGGTACAATACTGGAATAAGCAATAGTCAAATAACCATCCTTATCTTCATTAACGACTTCAGGCAACACCTTACGCACCTCTTGAGCAATCAAACCTACACTACGACCCTCCTTGAAGTTTTTATCCTTAAACTCATCACGTCTAAAATCATAAGTTACCCCTTGTAGCCTATTGATAATATCGCTTGAGTTGGTAATATCCTGTATATTCTTTTTATACCTTATGTCTGAACTAATCTGCCACGCACTTGTTCCTTGGGCGACCCCGTCTGATTGTATAGCCACATTTGGTCCAGTTACATAAAGTGTAAAATCCTGATTACTATTTACTTCTAATTTCACATTAGGAAATGTGGCAGACCCAATACCAACATTTCCACCAGTATTATCTAATGTATTTGCGAGGTAAGTATCACCTACCACCTCGAGTTTAGCATTAGGTGCATTTGTACCAATACCAACATCAGCATTACTCCCTAGTATAACCGTATTACTCTGAACAACATTCGTAAAACAACCAATGGCAGTAGCGTTAGTCAATCCATCAGCAGCATCAGTTCCAGCGCCAATCAAGGTAATTTCAGTCCCATCATTAACTCCATCACCTGCAAATGTGCCAATGAAGGTATTTATAGAGCCATTATCAAATCCTAATCCACTAGATGCGCCAACAAATACGTTATTAAATCCAACTGTATTAGCATCGCCTGCAAAACTCCCCAAAAAAGTATTCCCTCCAAATCCTACATTGGCTCTTCCTGCATGAACCCCTATGAACGTATTGTTGTCCTCCGTGCCATCTAATTGATCCCCAGCTAATCGTCCGAAGATCGTATTACCAGTACCACCAGAACTACTGCTCGTGGTCAGTATCCTAACTCCCTCTTGATAATAAGCAGATCCAGCATCAATATTTACATTACCAACTACATCAAGCACTACACTTGGCGTTGAAGTACCTATACCTACACTTACTCCTGCTGCTCCCAAAACCAAGCTATTACTTTGATTTACAATAGCTCCATAACCAATGGCTGTAGCATTTGTCAAATTATTAGACCCTACATTAGCGGTGGAGCCAACGAGTGTAACATTATTGCTATTTGTTCCCAGACCACCAAATCCAGTATAGTCTCCAATAGCCACGTTAGAGGCACCAATAGTAATGTCTGCACCAGCATAATTCCCCACAAATGTATTGTAATCTCCTGTGGTTGTTCCCTGCCCTGCAGCACGCCCAATATTAGTATTACCTTGGCTGTCGCCAGACAAAGCACTACCTGCTAAACTACCAACCAAAGTATTATCAAATCCCCCTCCAATAGTAAAATCCACAATGCCAGCAGGTCCAACCGTAAGATTAGTACCATCACCTGTCAACATGGTAAGACCACCTATCTTATAGATACTTTCATCAGCTATATTTATATTACCAACTACATCAAGTGCTTCAGTTGGTCCTGAGGTTCCAATCCCAACATTTCCCACACCAAAATAGATGTCAGATCCACTATCGAGCCATTGGCTGGCTCCTGCTGAAGTCCAAGTTAAACTTCCAGTACCATCAGTTGACAATACCTGGCCATTAGTACCAGCATCTATGGGTAGTGTCAACGAATAAGGAGCGGTGATTGCCACAGGTGCCTGAATCAATATATCATCAAAAGCATCATCTTCCAAAATTAAACCTGTGCTTACCTGTAAGATTCCATCATCTCTTATCCTCATATTTTCAGAAAAATTGCTTCCATCAGGATCGGTAGTGACAAACCTTAAAGGATCACCGGTGATCCTTTTGATATAAGGATTAGGGTCAGATTGGCGACCAGCGAACAATTCAATTGCATGTGAGTTATCAATATTAGAAAGTTTAATGAGAGCTGGATCATCAATTGCTGAGGATACAACATCTAATAGTTGGCTAGGTGCAGTGGTGCCTATCCCCACTCTACCATCTTGTTTAACGGCCAATCTTGGTAACCCGTTAGTAAACATTTTGATACCTGCAAAGCCAGACAAC
>CAYGNU010000708.1:0-2345 GCA_964351175.1 uncultured Roseivirgaceae bacterium
GCTTTTTCTTCATCAAAAACTTTAGTAGCATCTATGGTGCTACCTTGGTCCTTTAGAACTTTGAAATTTCCTCTCGTTTTACCATTTAATGGATTCCAATCATGAAGCATTTTTCCTTCAGCCAGTCTATCAATTAGCCTGATAAATTCCCGCGCTTCAAAATTTTTAGTATCATTTCCTTTTTTGAATTGATCTAGCTCTTCCAGTACAGTAATTGGTATGCCCACATCATGTTCATCGAAGTTCATGATTGAATTGTGTTCATAAATAATTACTGAAGTGTCAAGGACAAAAATCTTCTTTTCTTTATTCACCGCTTTCGCCATACAGGTAGGATTAAAAAATGCCTTGTAGTAAGTCTAAAAATAGACAACTGTTTATAAAGGCAAAAGAAGTCTAGAGATATTTTAATATTTATTTTTCAATCTGTAAATATCACCCTTATCGCAAGGCTCAATGGACAATACATTGGCTAATACTAAGATAATAAGAGTGTTGGAAGCCCTATATCTATTCAATTTTGCTACGGTTTGAAATTCAGATAGATTGATAGTTCTATTTTCCTCAAGATATGACATCAGGACTTTTTCTTTTTCCCCAAAGTTGAATTTGATATCCTTATTTCGCTTTTGCCTTTTTATGATTTCTCTAACCTCCCTGCTGGCTTTGATACTTTTATCGCGAAAGCGAACGTATGTCTGTCCCCATTTGCTCTCAGTATCTTCTTTTACCAGCAGTGGCCTTTTAGTGCTCACAGGAATATCATAAACCAGCGCAGTATTTTTCTCATTAATGGTCACATGAATGATCTCAAAGGCAGGCTGAGGTCTGCATAGTTTTTCAATTGTACTATTGAGTGAAAATATTTCGTCTTCTGGAAATTTCACTCCTGGTATACTGCCATCATCAGATACACCGATTAATAGTTTTCCGCCTTTGGTATTGGCGAAGGCAACAATTTCTTTTACTATTTTTTCAGGGTGAGCTACCTTTCGCTTAAACTCTAGTGTTTCCGACTCGCCTTGTGAGACGAGCCGTTTTAGTTCTTGAAAAGTCATTTTTCATGTGCTTATCTAAAATCACTTTCATCAGCATCATCAGGTTCTGGCATTGTAAACATGCTGCTTAATAGGTCTTTAAATTGCAGCCCTTTAGCTAACTGATGTTTACTTAGCATACTATACTCTGACAAACCATGTAATGCAAACTCCATCAAAAATAACTTTAAATCGTTATCGGATTTGCTGTGAGATGATTTTATTAATTCCTTAAGACCAGGAATACTATTTAGAGCCTTCTCATAATCTTTAGCATTGAAATCATTAAGAATATCAAGTACATTTTCATTACCAAACCAGTCAGTTATGGTTTTATAGGGATTTGGTGCTTTTTGCTTTCTTATTTTATCAGGGTCAGGAAAGAACTCTGTAAATTTAGTCCTGATTGCTTTCCCTACAAGGTTATGAGCCACAATACCTGGACCTTCCTGCTCACCTTCATAAACAAGTTCCACTTTACCTGTTATTGATGGAATAACTCCATAAAAATCAGAGACACGAATGTATGTCTTTTCATTATTGATAAGTGCCCTTCTTTCGGCTGCACTCATCAGGTTCTCATAAGCGGAAATTGTTAATCTTGCAGACACCCCACTTTTAGCATCAACATATTCACTGTGTCTAGCTTCAAAGGCAATTTGCTCAATAAGATCTTTAGCAATGTCATTAACCGTAACGGTATCCTTTTGCTCCTGTTTAATATTTGCTTCTTGCTCAGTGATCTTTCTTCCTATTTCAATAGTCTTAGGATAGTGAGTAATAATCTGACTATCAATCCTATCTTTTAATGGGGTTACAATACTGCCTCTGTTGGTGTAATCTTCCGGGTTGGCAGTAAAAACAAACTGCACATCCAAAGGAAGTCTGAGTTTGAATCCTCTTATTTGAATGTCGCCTTCTTGAAGAATATTGAACAAAGCGACCTGAATCCTTGCCTGAAGGTCAGGTAACTCATTGATGACAAAAATACTTCTATGAGAGCGTGGTATCAATCCATAATGAATTACACGTTCATCAGAATACGGCAACTTCAAGCTGGCTGCTTTGATTGGATCAACGTCACCTATCAGGTCGGCAATAGTAACGTCAGGCGTCGCGAGCTTTTCTGTATAGCGCTCACTTTTGTGTAGCCAGGTGATGGGCGTGTCATCTCCATGTTCAGCGATGACGTCCAGCGCATGTCTCGAAAGCGGTTTCAGAGGATCATCGTTCAACTCCGAACCTTTCACACAAGGGATATATTCATCCAACAACATAGTCATCATGCGCGCAATACGCGTTTTGGCC
>CAYGNU010000709.1:0-2325 GCA_964351175.1 uncultured Roseivirgaceae bacterium
TAATTGCACCACCAGCCCCCGTTTTAACATTTTGATTCACTCCAGGTGCAAACCAAGATGCATCAGGAACATTATTGGATATTAAAAGTGCATTAGAATTGGCAGGTAAAATTTTACCTTGGGTGACGGATCTATTAGCAAGTTTTGCAGTGGTAATCCCCAAATCCATTACCTGAAGAATATCAGAGGATACTTCGAGCGTAGCATTATCAACATTGATATCGAATTCCTGATTTACAACATCTTCCAAAATACCATCACCTGCCAAATCACCAAGATTGACGGAAAGTATATCGCCACTGATTTGAAGTCCATTGCCCTCGTTTACCTCCAGACTACCATCACCACTTTGAATCAATCCCAATCCAGCTACATCGGCGTTTATTTCATTTCTTGTCACATTATCATCGGCGATTTTATCTGCTGTCACAGCATCATCAGCAAGTTCATTTTCTGTCACAGCTGCTGTTGCAATGTCAAGTGTCTCTACTTCCCGATTAAGAATTTTTTCAGATGTAATTGCATCATTAGCAATTTTAGCATTGGTTACATTTAAATTAATTAGCTCACTAGTTCCCACAGAGTTCGGTGCTATTTCATCTTGCGCCACACCATCCGTTCCAATATCATCCGTTGTAATTGTGTTGTTCAAAATTTCATTTGACGTTACAGCATTAGCCCTGATTTGAATATCTGCTGTTGTTCCACCATTTGTTACGGTAACATCACTAGCTCCGGAAACGGGTAGTCCTTGAGCAACACCGGAGCTATTACCCACATAAATATTATCCTGTGCGAGGGCAGATGAGGTAAATTCTGATCTATCTGTCCATTCTGGGTTTCCAGAAGCATTGACTGTAAGAACCGAATTGGAATTACCTTCAGCATCTAACTTAGATATGGTAATGGTGCCATTTGCTATGTCTTCATTTAGAATAGAAAGATTAGTAATATGTGTAGAAGTTATTAAGATAGGAGTCTCAGAAATTCCAATAATGCGACCCTTTGCGTCAGCAGTTAACTGAAGAACTGTAAACTGATTTCCGTATGTCCCTGGTGTAATTCCAACATCTTCGAGTTTAGCGCCCGTTACTGCTTCATTCGCAATTTTATCAGTAGTGACAGCCCCATTATTAATTTTTCCCGTCGTGACACTGCTATTTTGAAGTTTGGCTGTTGAAACCGCCAAATCTGCCAGCTTACTTTCATTCACAACCCCAGCTCTTATAAGTGGATTTGGATAGTTACCAGTCAGATCCCCACCTGCTGTAGTAACACTTAAAACCCCAAGTCCGGCTTTCCAAGCTCCTTCATTCCAGTAATAAAAAAGATCAAGATCTGTATCAAAAACCATCAGACCATTGTCTTGATTGCTAAGGGACATTGAAGTTCTTTGGGACGAGGTTAATCGCGGAACAAGAAATCCTTGATTGGAATTTGGAGAAACCAATTCAAGCACTGAATTCGCATTTGGCGAGTTGGTGTTAATTCCGACTGAATTATCCTGCGCATAAGAAAATGCCGAGGACAGAATTAGGGCAGCAAAAGCTGTCGACTTTAAAAGTTTCATAGTAATGGGGATATGAATGAAGTTAAGACTAACCGTTATGATTGGTCTTTCGTTGTTTTTAAGGTTAAAAAATAGGGCGGTGAGACTATTTCTATAACTGGTGGTAAAAATTAGACTAAGCGGCGATAATTTCCAAAAAATCAACGAGTTAGGAGAGTAACTTTAGATGAATGGATGATTTTCTATTTTAAAAAACCTTTCAAGCATAAATCTTTACATTTTCTTCGGGTTTTCAAGGTTTTCAAGTTTAGTTTTCTACCTTTGCATAGAATTATAGAAAGAATACCGAAAGAGGGGACAGCAGTCCCCTCTTTTCATTCATAGAAATTTTGGAAGAACAGAAGATAAAGGAGATAGCAGAGCGAGTCATTTCTGACGTCAAAGATTTATTTCTTGTGGATGTAAAGGTCAAAGGGAATGAAGGGAATCAGAAAGTTCTGGTTTTCGTTGATGGGGATAACGGAATTTCTATAGATCAGTGTAGTCAGATAAGTAGACAGGTTGGTGCTGAAGTTGAGGAAGAAGATTTCATGAAGGGTAAGTATACCCTTGAGGTTTCTTCTCCTGGTTTAGACTTCCCGCTTACACTCCACAGGCAGTATGTTAAAAATATTGGAAGGAATTTAGTTATCGAAACCATTGGTGGGGAAAAAGTAGAAGGAGAGTTAGAGCAAGTAAAAGAAGAGGCGATTGAATTGAATTGTAAAGAGGAAATAAGATCGTTAAGATTCGAAGAAATAAAACAATCAAAAGTT
>CAYGNU010000710.1:0-754 GCA_964351175.1 uncultured Roseivirgaceae bacterium
ATAATGAAACTACTTTTTCTTTGGATCAATGGACGCACTTCGCGTTTAGATTTAAAAGAGGGAGTGGAACAACGCTCTATATCAATGGTCAAAATCTGATTACATATGGATTTGTGGCAGGAGCAGACGATTTGCCTATTCCGGTATCAACAGATGGAATCATTATCGGAGAGGGATTTGACGGTGAGATGGATGAGATAAAAATATTTAGCACAGCCTTAACGAATCAAGAAATCTTAGATGAATACAACGAAAACTTGTGGCCTTTTGCCTCTTTAGCATTTAGAGGGCCAGAGAATAGTGGAGAAAATACGATTGATCAAGGACTTGCTATCAATCCAATTGATGAAAGTTCTTACTTAGGAGCATTGCAACTTTATTTTGATGGTGATTACCAATTTAGAGCATCAGCCAGTGATTTTGAAGCTTTCATGGGTGATAATGAATTGGATGGAATAGCTGAGCCAGGATCAACACAACTGGCTTTGACTGAAGGGTTCTACGCAATCGGTTTAAGACAATCCAATTTTGAATATTTCGTAGAGCCTATTGGTAGCGTCGGGATAATAGGGAGCGCATTGACAGGAGATAATACAGGCTGGGATGCAGATGTTGATCTTACTGATTTAGGTAATGGGATATTCCAAATTAAGAACTTAACCGTATTCGACGGTGATATTAAGCTTCGGATCAATGATGCCTGGGACTATATTGATTGGGGTAGTAACAATTTGGATGGCAACTTAGATTATAG
>CAYGNU010000710.1:764-2318 GCA_964351175.1 uncultured Roseivirgaceae bacterium
ATACGTTTAGTTTTGATCTTCTAAATAATCAGTATACGATCCTTGATCTGACTAATTCATTTGCAGTAGCAGAACTAGACTTTAGTGGAAATCTAACAGATGATAGTGGTTTTGGAAATGATGGTACATCTGCTAGCACATCATATACAACAGGAAGTTTTGGCCTAGATAACACGGCTATCCTTTTGGATGGTGCCCAAAGCATTGATATAGGGAATGACGCCTCTATCAACCTCACCAATGGATTTAGCATGAACATATGGATTAATCCAACCGATAACGATAATGCAGGTGGGATTTTTACAAGCGGAGGCAGCTTTCATCAGCATATAGGTGCTACTTCATTCAATTGGAGATACTTCCAAAATAGTGAAGAATTATTCATAGATGGAATTCCAATAGAAGCACCAATTGGTACCTGGACCATGATCACTTGGACGTATGATGGAGGGGCTATGCGTTTCTATGACGATGGGGTCCTAGTATACACAGAAGCTGTTTTCGGGGATATCGATATAAATGCGAATTCATATGAAATTGGAAATGGTTTTAATGGGGCAATTGATCAATTTCTCTGGATCGATGGGGTGTTATCAGATAAAGAAATTCAATACTTATATACTGACAACTTAATTCTGGATTATGCGCTTAATGGAAATACCGTTGATCAAAGTGGAAATAACATTGATGGCTCTTTACCAAATGGAGGAACCTATACAGATGATAGGTTTGGAAGTGCTTCAAGTGCGTTGAGCTTAAATGGTACGGATCAATACATTGTGGTGAACAATGCCAATGAAGCATTGATCACGGGTAATGAAATTACCTTTGAAGGTTGGTTTAATGCTTCAGATTTGACAGGAACCTCTTTTATTTTAGCATCGCCTGGTATTATTGCGGTAATAGATGATAGTGGCTTTGCAACTTTTGCCACTCAGTCCACCGCATCAATATTTACAACTTCAAATGTCGCAATAAGCTTAGGTCAATGGTTTCATTTTGCTGGGACGTATGATGGATCTACTGCTAAGGTGTATATCAACGGTGTGGAAACAGCAAGTAACCAGACCAATGAGATTATGAACATTGGAGCAGGAGGGTCAACGATAATAGGTGGAAACGGATCCTCTAATTTTGCTGGATCATTAGACGATGTGAGTATTTACAATTATGCTTTGAGTGCAGAGGAAATCGCTGATCTCTACTCTGAAGGAGGCTTGCCACTAAATTCAGAACCAACCATCTCGGATCAAACTTTTGCAATCGACGAGAATAGTGCAGTTGGAACAGTTGTAGGTACTGTTGTAGCAAGCGATGCAGATAGTGATGCGTTAACCTACAGCATCTTATCGGGTAACACTGGACAAGCCTTTGCTATAGGTAGTTCTAGTGGAGAACTGACTGTCAACAGCTCAAGTCTCTTGGACTTTGAAACGCTTACAAACTTCATGCTTTCTGTAGAAGTATCAGATGGTACTATTTCATCTACAGCGACTATTACGGTGAATCTCATTGATATTGCAGAATATAATGGGCCAAGTATATCGAGTTTCT
>CAYGNU010000711.1:0-2315 GCA_964351175.1 uncultured Roseivirgaceae bacterium
GGCTTAGGTAAATCAGATTTAGATGCTTTTATAACTCAATTCGAGCAGCTGTTTAATGATGAAGTGCTAGGCCATAAAAAATATATTCGCGATCTCTCTAAAGGAAATAAGAAGAAAGTGGGTGTAGCAGCAGCACTAATTGGCAACCCTTCCATTGTACTATTAGACGAGCCTTTTGAAAACCTTGACCCCACTTCACAAATCAGACTGAAGAAGATCATCGATGCGTTCAAAAAGGATAGAAATGTTACTTTTTTAATTTCTAGTCACGACCTGAATCATGTTACTGAAATTTGTTCGCGTATAGTCCTCTTAGAGAAAGGATTAGTTAAGATGGATGAACAAGTAAATGAACAAACACTTTCTCAATTGAATGAATATTTTGGTGGTAATGCTGTTGCCGATGAAGTTCAAAATAGCGCGGAATAATAGGTTAACATAAGCAATGCGCTTCTATCTGACTATTATTGGTTTATTTCTTGGCTTCATAAATATAACAGAGTGTGTCTTTGCTCAGTCAGCCAACAATGACATGGCTAAGGCATATTCCCTATCTATTGACCAGCCGTTCAAATCTAAAACAGATGGCAATACCGTGCAATATGCTTGTATAGATCAGGGGTTAACCGGAAAATGCATCCAATATCATAATGATCAATGGTTCACCTTTACAAACACTGATTTTCAGAAGCTTTATATCAACATCTCAGACCAGCAATGCCGAGATTTGAGGGGTGTGCAGTTGGTGGCCTTCGAAGGCGAACTTTGTCAGCCAGATACTTATCTCATTCTTGACTGTATCTCTCTAGCCACCCAAGATAATATATATTCTGCCATAGGCCCGTTAAAGCCAAATCAGAAATACTGGATTAATATAGATGGCTACCTTCATGACTATTGCGAGTTCAACATTGAAGTTAGTCCAACTGCGAAAGGAATTTCTACCACTATGGTAGATGTATTGGAAAAAATAAATGGTCTTAAGAAAAGAAATTCGATTCAGATCCATTGGAGTATTAACGACAGCCTAGCTTCGACACTTCAAAATTTTATAATCATGAGGCGAGAGAGCAAGGCTTTTCGATCTGATTCAATAGACACAGTGCCGATAGAGTTTAATGCTTTTGGCGCCTACCAGCCAGATTATAATTTTACAGATAAGCTGTATGAGCCAGGCACCTATTGGTACAGAATAGTAGGGCAAACAACTGAAGGACAGTATTTCTTTTTGGAAGAATTCTCATTTGTGATTGGTGAAAATGACCTATCGAAGACCGTTCTGTGTCTTGATTATGAAGAGAATGATGACATCATCATTCGTGTTTATGATGAAAAGAATTCATTATTAGAAACTATTAGCTTTCGTTATAAAACAAGGGATCACCGAGACTACTCTCTATTTATTGAAAAATACAAAAGCTGGGGTGCTAAATCGCTAAAAATAGAGCTTTACAACAAAGACAATGACCACACAAAAGAGGTGTTTGTTGGACTGGATTAGTGAAGGTTTTTAAATATCTATTTTGTTACTCTAATATAATTTTGTGGTATCCTGATTTAAATAAAAATCAATAACAATGGAGTCTCCCCTAGATAGATTAATCAACTCTGTAGCAACAGGCGTGTAGTGTAACCACATTCCTGTAAATGAATAAGTACCTTCTGGCAACTTAAAAGTTAACTGCCCTGATTCAGAATTATATATTTCTTCTTGATTTACTTTTACAGCATAAACCTGAAACCTATTACCCATTGAATCATTTACATTTAATACCACCTGAGCACTGTCTAAAATGGAAGTGCTATTAAAATTAGATAGTTTATAATTATCATCCTTGATAGTGCAAGAACATAGGCATAAAGCCAAAAAAAAGAATAAACTCTTAACTGCCTGCATTTATCACCTTTTACTTTGACCTTTTAAAGGTTCTACATCCATCAGGACCTTCCAATTATTTAGAAAAATTCAACTCCTCCTCGATTCAAAATCAAATAAACAGAAGTATCAAAGTCAGCACAATCCCTCCTGCTGTAAAATACATGCCCTTTTTGAAAACAGATGTTTTAGGCATAAACATCCAAAAAGAAGAAATCACAAAAAAGAAAAGTGAGAGCCCAAAAAAGATATTAAGAAAAAATAATGGCTGGCTTGATTTAGCTTTATGAAGGTGGGTCATCTTATCCAAAAGATAAGGCAACTCTTTAACGGTTATCTTGGACTCACCCGTACTTTTATTGTAAGTTCCATTTTCGAAATAAACCAGATCGCCTTCCTCCTTTTCAATAATAAATTTCTTTATTCCTAACTTCTGACC
>CAYGNU010000712.1:0-2310 GCA_964351175.1 uncultured Roseivirgaceae bacterium
CCCTGGTTTCTATCATCATGCCCGTTTACAATGCTGAAAGATTCATTTCAGAAGCCATCAACTCCGTGCTTGATCAAACTTATCCCAATTGGGAGCTTCTGATTATCAATGATGGAAGTGCAGATGGTTCTGTTCAAATAATTAAAACTTTTAAGGACAAGCGAATTCGGTTTTTTGATCAATCCAACCAAGGTGTGAGTGCCGCACGCAATATTGGTCTGAAAAACATGTTGGGTGATTTTTTTTGTTTTCTGGATGCAGATGATGTGATGAGTCCAAATTCAATCAGATCCAGGCTCGATATATTTAATTCCCATCCAGATATAAGTTTTGTGGATGGAAAGGTAGAAAAATGGGACGAGGCGATGAAAATAAAACTGGAGACTTGGTCTCCTTCAATGTGTGGTATGCCACTGGAAGATTTAGTGACTTTATCTGGCAAGAGTTTTTTTGGCCCTACGTGGATGATTAAAAGAAAAGAAGGGTTCAAATATCAAATGTTAGATGGTTTAACACATGGCGAGGATTTGCTTTTTTACATAGAGTTAGCAAGAAATGGTGATGAGTATCTATATACAAACGATCTAATATTAAAATACAGATATCACAACCAATCAGCCATGAGAAATCTTGATAGGCTGGGCCAGGGTTATTATACCATTTATCAAATTTTGCATACGAAATTACAAATACCCAAGAAAATGCTGATAATATTCAGAAAGAGGATTCGTAGAATCATGTTTTTATCGTACATGAGACAAATGGATTTTATTAAAGCTTTTAAAAGTTTAAAATGAAAATAATTTATCTCGGTTATTGGGGAGCAAATGAAGGTTTAAGTCAATCAACGATCAATCCGCATTTAGAAATTTTAGCATCCTTTGAAAAAATAGAGGAGATTATTTATGTAAGCATTGAGCGAAATAAGGACGCATGTTACAAAATTCCTGATCATTCAAGAATCAAACATCAACCCTTCTTTAGTAAACATATTTCTATTCGTCTTTTCAATAAAATTTTGGACATTGTCAGGTTAAGACGATTTATTTTCAACCTAATCAAATTAAATCAGGTTGATTGGATCTTTTGCCGAAGTAGCTTGGCTGGAATATTCGGTTATATGAGTTTTAAAAAGTTTAAGATTCCATATATAGTCGAGTCCTTTGAGCCACACGCTGATTACATGTTGGAATTGGGAATCTGGACAAAAAATAGCATAAGCTTTCAAATGCAGACCTATTGGGAAAAAAAGCAAAAAGCTACAGCTGAATATTTATTGCCGGTTTCACATGGTTATGAAAAGCTACTAAGATCGGAATTGGGTAAAGATAAAAATATCATTACGGTTCCTTGCGGAGTAGATGCTGAATTGTTCAAGTATGATGAAAACAAAAGATTCGAAATACGTAATTTAATTGGCATACCTTCTAAAGCTACTGTGGGTATCTATGTTGGAAAATTTGGTGGAATCTATTTTGATGATGAGGCATTTGAAATTTTCAAAGTAGCCTTCAATGAAATTGCTGATTTGCGCCTGATAATTCTTAGTTCCACTGATGTCAAAATGCTGGATGCTCAAATAAAGCAATTTTTGCTACCAAGAGAT
Organism: uncultured Roseivirgaceae bacterium; assembly: GCA_964351175.1. Taxonomy (GTDB): domain Bacteria; phylum Bacteroidota; class Bacteroidia; order Cytophagales; family Cyclobacteriaceae; genus Fulvivirga. Next base: position 1,607 of record CAYGNU010000712.1, read on the forward strand.
CGCATCTACATTAATATGGTAAGTCATAGTGAAGTACCCAATTACCTCTCAGCTTCGGATTTTGCATTTTCATTAATTAGACCTACACCATTTCGCTCTTATTGTTGTCCAATAAAAAACGGTGAATATTGGGCGAGTGGTTTACCAATAGTCATTCCAGATGGTATTGGTGATGATAGTAAATTGATTCGAGAAAGGAATATTGGTTTTGTTTTTGATTCATTCCTGGAATTGAACTTACTTGAGTTTAAGAGTTTCATAAATGGCGTTATCTCATTACCAAGAATAAATGGAGCAATCCATCAACTGGCTCATGAATTTCGGAGCTATTTAATAGTTAAGAAGGCATATGAGCGGATAATTGAATAATATCTTAGGATGAAGATTTTCATTATCACTTCAAACACGTCTGAGAATATAATTATCTCTTGTTTTTATTATCTAATTTTAAGGTAAAAAAGTGTTGAAACACCTTTTGATAATTTTCATTCTGGGCTATTCTATAATGAGCCACGGCCAAGCGGATTTTATGGTTGATCCAGGTGATGGTTGTTTAGGTTCTACAATTATCCTCACTAACACCTCTGTGAATGCGGTGAGTTACGAATGGGATTTTTGTATAGGTGATTTTCAGGTTGCTCAACCAACAGCGACAAGTGCAACAGTTACAGGCTTATCAAATGGCTATGGTTATACATTGGTAG
>CAYGNU010000713.1:0-2310 GCA_964351175.1 uncultured Roseivirgaceae bacterium
TCCTATACCAATACTCTGGTATGATAGTGAAAATGATGAAGTACCAATACTTAAAGCAAAAACAATTTTTGAAGATGATCTCTTTGAAATTGAGATCGAAGGCAATTCCTTTTGTCTGGATTTAGTGAACCATCCTAAGGCATTAGAAGCATTGCACAAGAATAAGTTAATTGTTTTAAGCTTTTATCAAAAAAACCGAATCGACATAAAATCTATAGCTATTGCTGCTTCAACTTCTGATGTATGGCGCCCTCCATTTAATGTCTGTGAAATTAATACTCCAGTAATGGCCGTGGCTTTCGCTATGTTTTTGGAATATAACCGTACTGAATTTAAAGAGCCGGCAAAACCTTATTATGAACTGGCTACTCAACTTTCGTCACATCCTTTGTATCAACGTATTTACGATGTGTTTATGGACAGAAATTATTAATTTTCTACCACGCTCATAACAGTCTAATAGAAGTGGTTTAGTAGCGGTTTTTCCTTATAAACAATACAGAAGCAGTACTGCCAAATAGTGACACTATTTCATTAACTTTATCATTATGCCTATTCATAAGTTACTCCTTAGTTATGCCCTTACAGCGGTAGTATTTTTTGTCATAGATTTAGTATGGTTGGGTCTTATAGCCAAAAACCTATATGATAAATACTTAGGCAGCTTCTTAGCTGACAAGGTAAATTGGCCAGCAGCCATAGTTTTTTACCTGATCTTCATAGCAGGCATCTTTATTTTTGCTATTCTACCTGCCGTAGAGAAAGGATCTTGGCTTCGTGCTTTGGTACTTGGTGGGTTGTTTGGGTTTATCGCTTATGCCACCTACGATCTCACCAATATGGCCACTTTAAAAGACTGGCCATTAACCATTGTCATTATTGATATGATTTGGGGCTTTGTTCTTACCGCTGCTGTCAGCGTTTCGGGTTATTTCATTGTCAACTGGTTGAATAAATGATCAGCTTAATGCTAGAAGTTGCTGGCATTTTGGTGCTATACGCATCGGTGTGGTTCGGCATATCCCTTATTGCTAAAAGAAATGATATCGCTGATGTTGCTTGGGGTCTAGGCTATGCACTACTTTGTTTCTACTTGTTCATGACATATCCAGGTCATCCTGTTGCATGGGTTTGTTATATCTTAGTTACCATTTGGGCACTGCGTTTAAGTGTTTATATCTTTCTGCGGAACAGGGAGAAAACAGAAGACTTTCGTTATAAAAAGTGGCGCGAGGAGTGGGGCAGTACCTTTTACTTTCGGTCATACTTTCAGGTGTATTTACTACAAGCTTTCTTTTTAATGATCATCATTTCACCCGTTATGCTAGCAGCTAGTCAATCAACCACAGAGCTCACTGTTTGGAGTTACATTGGAATTACAGTTTGGGTTATAGGCTTTATTTGGCAGGTGGTTGGTGATAACCAATTGGCAAAGTTTAAGAAGAATAAAAGCTCCTCAGAACAAATCCTCAATACTGGCCTTTGGAAATACTCACGGCACCCCAATTACTTTGGTGAAATAGTAATGTGGTGGGGAATTTATCTGATTGTTTGGCCATTGCCCGATAGTTATTACTTCATTATTGGCCCAATCACTATTACTTTATTGATCCGGTATGTGTCAGGCGTACCCATGCTCGAAGAGCGTTACAAAAACAATGCAGCCTATCAAGCCTACAAAAAGGAAGTACCCGTTTTGTTTCCCAAGTTTTAATATTAAATATCAACAAAAAAGCATTTGTGATTATCTTTAGCTAGTCGTCATTCATAAACAGCTAATGATCAATAGTTCACGTGAATTCTACCTCAATAGTCTAGGAAAAAGCTCAAAGAGATTCTTTTGGCTTCTGCCATTTATTAGTGAGTCTAAAATGCTACGAAAACTTGCTTACCGTACCCGAATAGGACAGAGATTGATTAGTGGTGAAGAGCATCAGCATTCTATTGAAGAGAGAAATACATGGGTACTATTTCATAGGTCAAACAGACAACTCATTGATTTTGAGAAGACAGCTGATTATAAATACCATTATGAAGAAAGACTGCGCCTAAATAAACAATATCTATTTATAGTGGATAGGTTAAATAATTCTAATGTGATGGATTTTAGTTACAAGGAAAACGAAAATGACAGGCTAATTTTGAGATTTAATCCTGATCTTGAGTTGTACTTCACATATTTAGAAGGTAAATGGCAGATAGACCTTCCAGATATATTTCATGATGAAAGCTGGAGTTACTGGCGAATCAACTTTGGAATAATTGACTTCATTTAGTCCAGTTAAATTTCCTTTCTACCATAAAACTTTA
>CAYGNU010000714.1:0-2303 GCA_964351175.1 uncultured Roseivirgaceae bacterium
TAACATTGGCAGTGGTGTATTTAATTTTTGAAGCAAAGGCACTATAATCTATTACAACGCCATCTGTAAAAGCATTGTTACTGGCGTCTTCCAATCCTTCTAAATCTGATATTGGAAATTGAGCATAGCCCAAAAAGTCACTGCCCAGGTCAGTCACCCAAATATTTAAGTAATCATTTGTATTCCAACTACTTAAAGACTTCAACTCATAATTATCAGCCAGTTCCCAAATACTTTTTTTGCCATTTATACGAACAATTCCATTGGTAGGAAGACCTTCAGGATCACGTTGAGCCAGCGTAAAATTAATTTCAATATCGGCTGCTACTGGTTCAAAATCAGAAGGAGTATTAAAGCGATCTTCATTCAGTCTTCTAAAATCCTCATTAAGAACTTCAAGTTGAGAGAATATCTGGTTGTCCGGAATGTTTAGGCCATCACCAATATCTTCGCCTAAATGAATAATATGAACCACTACTGGAATGGTATATACAGTTGCTTCTCCTCTTTCTGAATACTTCTTTTTATTTTCTTGAATCCTTTTTGACAACCAATTTTCAAATTGCTCCTCAGTCCCAAGGGATGGATATTTTTCCAGAAGTAGTTTTTGGTATTCTACTGTCGCACAACCTCGCTGGGCTTCTGCTGATGTTGCACAAAACAAAAAGCCTGCTAAAAACAGGCTAATTATAATAGATCTTATGTTTTGTACTTCTCGCAGCGTTATCAATTTAAAAATGAGTAACGTCTAAAATTAAAGCATATTGTCAGGAAGCTTTGCACTTGGATCGTCAGGCAATGTGAGATTAACGGCTTCTACATGCTTGATTTCAGGCACTGCTTTTTTAATCGCTTCTTCTACACCAGCTTTTAAAGTCATAGTTGACATAGGACATGATCCACAAGCACCTAGCAGTTCCAGTCTGACAGTCATATCATCTGTAATTTCTATAATTCTGATATTACCGCCATCAGTTTCAAGGTAAGGCCTTATACTGTCCAATGCCTTGTCAATTTTTTCTAATAAATCAGATGTTGCTGTATTAGTTTCCATCATGTGTTCATTTCTACTTTTTTCGTTTCTTCCAGATTGGCATTCCTTATGGCAACCTGTCTTGCTACTGACTCCGCTAGTTCATTAAAAGCATCAGCTATCAACCCTTCTTTTAATACAACAGGCATACCGCTGTCTCCACTTTCCCTGATACTCTGAACTATTGGAATTTGACCCAAGAACGGAACATCGTATTTTTCTGATAAGTTCAGACCACCATCTTTGCCAAATATGAAGTATTTGTTGTCAGGAAGCTCTTCAGGGGTAAAGTACGCCATATTTTCAATAATACCCAATATCGGCACATTGATCTGTGGCTGCCTAAACATAGTCAATCCTTTACGTGCATCAGCCACTGCTACTTTTTGCGGGGTAGTCACTACAATTGCTCCTGTAACAGGCACTGTTTGCACCATTGTCAAATGAATATCGCTTGTGCCAGGAGGTAAATCAATTAATAAGTAATCAAGTTCACCCCAATCTGTATCACTAATAAATTGTCTTAAAGCAGAACTAGCCATCGGCCCCCTCCACACCACAGCATTATCTGATGGTGCCAGAAATCCTATAGACATCAGTTTAACTCCATATTGTTCTAATGGAATGATAACATTTTTACCATCTACCTGCTTAACGCCAGGTTGCTCACCTTCGCAGTTAAACATGGTAGGCATAGATGGGCCTGAGATATCTGCATCAATAACTCCAACTTTGGCTCCAGCATTTCTTAATGCCACTGCTAGGTTTGCCGTTACTGTAGACTTGCCCACTCCACCTTTACCAGAAGATATGGCAATAATATTTTTCACGCCCGGCAATATTGGCCCATCGTTTCTTGTTGATGTTACATTGGAAGTCATATGAACTTCCACAGCCAAAGATTTATCTAAATGCTCGTGGATGGCATCAGTACAGTTCTTTTTAATCAGCTCCTTCAGAGGACAAGCAGGAGTAGTCAATACTACTGTAAACTTTATAGTATCACTAAATATCTCTATATCCTTGATCATGTTGAGCGTAACAAGATCTTTTTTTAGATCTGGATCATCAACAGTAGAAAGTGCTTTTAGAACGTCCGTTTCCTTAAATGCCATATTCCTTATTTTGTCATTTTTAATTTAGGCGCAATTTAGCCTTTAAGTTTTGCTTTTAGTAACAATTGAATTACAAAATAAGTTGAATAAATCTGCTTTCTTGCTTCAAAAATTTAACTTTGATTCAAAAACCACTATTGATTTCTAAACAAACC
>CAYGNU010000715.1:0-2302 GCA_964351175.1 uncultured Roseivirgaceae bacterium
CACAAGAACAGCCAGATGCCATTCTTCTGGATTATGAAATGGAAGGGATGAATGGTCACGAAATATTGCAAACCATCAAGTCTTCAGGCTTTCTTAAGGATATACCTGTGATTTTGTTATCTGGAAAACAGAAAAGCGAAACCCGGATTTCATGTTTAAAATCTGGAGCTAGAGATTTTATATCAAAGCCCTTTAATCCAGTGGAATTGGAATTAAGGATTCAAAACGCATTGAATTAAGTCATGAGAGAAAAAGAGATAGTCTTAATTGACCTAGCAAGTCGCACCGAAAGCTTAATTGGATATGGCTATCAGGTCAGCAACTTCGAAAAATTATCACAGATATTAAGCTCAATAGGATTCAGAATAGAAAATGAATTCCAACTCCCTGATTTTATCGTGATCAACAATAGATGGATAGATTCTAGTGAGTTTCAGAGTTTTAAATCTGCCTTACAGAAATTCAAAGTAGACATACCCTGTATAATCATAGATGAATCACCTTCTGATAGTGTGAGAGATGCTTTTCGTCAGTTGGGCGCAGGAGATTATTTAGACCATAATGTGTCAGACCTGAATATCGTCAGACAACTTAGGAGATTAGATATTTCTAACCATTCTGATAAAAATAGCCCAAAAAGGCGATCGTATTTAAGCTTTGAGAAACGCGCTTTTGACATATGTTGTAGCCTATTAATACTGATCCTGATTTCCCCAATACTGTTGTTGGTTATGTTGGCCATTCGATTAGAATCTAAAGGACCAATCTTCTACTGGCAACCTAGAGTAGGTACTGGATACAAAATATTCAATTTTTATAAGTTCAGATCCATGCGAGTTGATGCTGATCAAATGATTGATCAATTAGCAGACCTGAATCATAACGATGAAAAAGAGAATACCAATGAGGTTAACGGCAATACTACAACTCATCTTTCCACAGACATGTTAGTGTCTGATGATGAGCTAATAGAGGAAGAAAACTTCATCCAAGAGCAACTGCAATCAACTCAAAAGTCTTTCGTGAAATTCGAAAATGATCCAAGAATAACCAAAGTAGGTCATTGGATTAGAAAGACTAGTATAGATGAATTGCCGCAGTTAATCAATGTGCTGATTGGTGATATGTCATTCGTTGGAAATCGTCCTCTTCCACTTTATGAAGCCGAAACGCTTACCAGCGATGAATGGACGGAACGCTTCATGGCTCCAGCTGGAATAACTGGATTGTGGCAGGTTACAGAGCGAGGAAAAAAAGCAACTTCTGCCGATTCAAGAAAACAACTTGATAATGAATATGCTAGAAGGAATAACCTTCTGATGGATTTGAAAATTTTAATAAAAACGCCATTGGCGGCAATACAACAAGAAAACGTATGAAAACTCTAATAATAATTGTGTTGCTCAATGTAATCATATTGAGCTCATGTGTTCAACAGTATGGTGATCTTAAGGATATAGTTTTAATTTCAGAAGATAGCTTCATCGACTTTGGTCTTGAAACAGTTGCTTCAGAAAAGATTTCCATTTTATTGAAATCATCAAATGATGATCCGATCTCAGGAATTGTCTTTAAAGTATGGACCGACTCACCTCTCGCAGGAGGTCAGGTTATATTAAAGGGCGTTACCGACCAAAATGGCTATTTCACAACAGATTATAACTTACCATCAACAGTTAGTCAATTGATCTTGGAGACTGACTACATCGGCTTAGCCAACTTTGTTGTCCTAACCAGAGAAGATTTGAAGGATGACATTTTGATCAGCGGTATGAATCATCAGTATGGCACCATAGAAGATCACCTAATTCCAAATACAAGCTTAATCAATGGTGAAACTAGCACCATCTCAAATGGTCGAATTGCTTCAAGTTATCAAGCACTAGGAACTTACAATACGTCAGGCGTACCGAATTATTTGGAACCAGATAGAGATGTAATAACAGCAGAGATGTTGTCTTTCATCAATGCGTCTTTGCCTGAGGGGCGTCCTGTTCCTACTTATCACCCGAAATACATTGTGGAAAGTGCTCAGACAAACCTGATAATAACGGAAACAGCAGACGTTTGGATGACCTTCGTTCATGAAGGTGCAGGGTATAAAAATACAATAGGCTTCTATACTTATGCTACTGGGAATCCACCTGCTGGTGTTGATGATATTGCAGTTGTAGATATTGTTTTTCCGAATGCATCTTTTGCAGGAAGTGGAGGTGGTCTTTATGCCGGAGATAAAGTCAATATTGGACGTTTCGGCCCAGGTACTACCATTGGTTTTGCCTTGTTGGCAAATGGATGGAAT
>CAYGNU010000716.1:0-2293 GCA_964351175.1 uncultured Roseivirgaceae bacterium
AAATATGAAAAAGTTATTAGCATTTTTGTTAGTAGTTGGATTTTCTCTAACGTTTGTTGCTTGTGGAAACCAAGCTAAAGAAGAAACTGCAGCTGAAGAAGCAACTGAAGCAGTAGAAGAAACAGCTGAAGAGGCTGTTGAAGAAGTTGAAGAAGCAACTGAAGAAATGGAAGAAGTTGTTGAAGAAGCTGATTCTACTGAAGTATCAGAGTAATCAATTGAAAGTTCTTAAGGGCTTTAATTCTGGTCATTCCAGATTAAAGCCTTTTTTTATGTCTAATTTTTAAAATACATTGACAGAAACTCAAATTTTAAGGCTTTTTGAAAGCCATGTGCCTAATGAAGCAGTCAGCTATTGCTTTGACTTATGGGATGTACATAGGTTTACTTTCAAGGTTAAAACAAAAAGAGCAACTAAGCTGGGTGATTACAAATACAACCCTTCAGACAAATCTCACAAAATAACTGTCAATAACGATCTTAACACTTATTCATTCCTAATCACTTACCTTCATGAGGTAGCGCATCTGGTTACTTATAAGCAGTTTGGAAGAAAAGTTATGCCACATGGTCAAGAATGGAAAGTCAACTTTAAAAACCTGACACTACCTATGTTGAGCACTGCTGTTTTTCCTGATGATGTACTAAGAAAACTCGCTAACTACATAAAAAATCCAAAAGCCTCTTCTTGCAATGATCACCAACTAATGAAGGCTTTAAATGCTTATGGGAATACTGAAGGCACTTTTCTATCAGACGTGGCCCCTGGCGCCACGTTTAAATTTGGCGCCCGAGCTTTTAAAAAGGAAACCCTCCGGAGAACTAGGTTTGTTTGCCAAGAGGTTTCTACTGGCAGAAGATATCTTATTTCAAGAAGTGCTCTTGTAGAATTAGCCTAGCCTTTTAATGATCAAATCATCGACCGTTTTACAAAAATGTTTTGGTCTCAAAGTTCTCCAATTAGAAATGTTAAGTGTGCCTCCCATATTTAAGTAACTATCGATGTTATAATTCACCTGCTCTTGAGCTACAAAATCAGGAAAATTGATGGCCGCTAGCCAGCCTGGGCTTGAAAAACTATCTGTATCCTCCACTTCCTCAAACCACTCCTCATAATACTCATCTCCAGACCCATGGAAATTAAAAACACTTTCGCCAATCAAAATATATTTGTTTATACCCTGCAACAACAAATGATCAATGATATTTCTCTTAAGATGCATGATGTCATTATTAATGGCGTCATTCCATTCTCCAATAAACTCAATTATTACATAGCCAAGGTCATAATCAGCATATAGGATTTTGATGTACAGTGTTTCAGAACCAATATAATCCCACGCAGGGTCTATATAATACCCATAGATAGCCTCGGTATACAAATCGTAATTGTACTCCTTCCCAAAATATGGCGAGCGATCATCCTCTGCAGGATTATAAATATTTAGCCAGTTATAGTAAGGCTCAATCTCGTGCATTATTACGAATGTATTCTATTACCTGTCTTACAGATCCATGTTTATTTAATAATTGTTCAGCTTCTTCTCGGCCGATACATAATTCCTCCATCAGCATTCTAGCACCTCGTTCAACAAGCTTATTATTGCTGAGCTGCATATCTACCATCTTATTTCCTTTAACTCTACCCAGTTGAATCATACTAGAGGTTGAAATCATATTGAGCACCAATTTCTGAGCAGTACCGGATTTCATCCGGGTACTTCCGGTTACAAATTCAGGACCGACCACCACTTCTATTGGGAAGGTCACAATTTTAGCAAGATCAGTACCTCTATTACATGTAATACAACCCGTAATCAGCCCCTGCTCTTTCGCCTTGCTAACACCACCTATCACATAGGGAGTTGAGCCTGAAGCTGCAAGTCCTATAACAACATCCTTATGATTAATCTGATGCTCCAGCATATCTTTCCACGCCTGCTCAATATCATCTTCGGCAAATTCAACCGCTTTTCTTATTGCTCCATCACCACCTGCAATGATACCTATCACTACCCCGTGTGCCATACCAAATGTAGGCGGTATTTCAGATGCATCTAATACACCAAGTCGCCCGCTTGTGCCTGCTCCGATGTAGAACAATCTACCGCCTTTCTTTAACTGTTTAACAATTTCTGGCACAATGGCTTCAATTTGCGGCATTGCTCGCATTACCGCCTTTGGCACAGTACTGTCTTCTTTATTAATATTGACTAAAAGATCACGGACAGACATCCCCTCAAGACCATCATAATTGGAAGGTGTTTCAGTTGTTTTCATTTTTTCTTATACT
>CAYGNU010000717.1:0-2284 GCA_964351175.1 uncultured Roseivirgaceae bacterium
GAACCTGCTGCGCTTCATGTTCCGTCTCCTTCACGGTGACGGACTCTACTCTAAATTGGAGGAAGTTTAGGGTCTCAGGTCAGCTCAATAATTGGATGAGAAATCTGGCCTCGGATGAGGTGAGGCTCGTGTTAATTTTTCCTTAATTAGGCATAAATAATGTACGAATGTACAACGTCGTGGATGGCAGCGATGCGATCAAATCGTTGGTTTCAGATCGTTGGCAGAATTGGATAGAGCAATGCCATGTTGAACCAGGAGGGAAGTTTACCGTTTGCGATCTTAAGATCGCGGCGCCTCAATGGCGTTGCGATAGAGATATCCCAATGCAGCACAGGATGTGAAGATATATGGGGACTTACCGAGCAAGAGATTAGGCAAGAACCCAAGAGAATTTTCGAGATGGTGCACCCTGAGGACATCGATGGGTTAAGGGCGTCTATTGAAGCCGCTGAGGTGGAGGGCGGAAACTGGAGCCATTCCTGGCGCATCCACACCCCTTCAGGTGAAATAAAGACTCTAGAAGGGAAGGGAACACCAGACCATCCCCTGGGACAGGGTCATTGGACGCTTTGCATCGTAGATTTGACGACCCAATCTAAGTCCATAAGTGCTTTAGCTGAGAGTGAACGGAACTTTCGTGAGCTATCTGAGAACGTACCGGGAGCGATATTTAGATACCTACTGGGTCCAAGTGGTATCGATGAGATTGAGTTCATGAGCCAGGGTTGCCAAGACCTTTGGGAAATCTCGAGTGAGGAAATCGCGAAAGATCCAAGTCCTCTTTGGGATATGGTTCTGTCAGAAGACTTGCACGATATGCAGCAGTCCGTGTTGCGATCCGCAGAGATTGGCGATCCGTGGCACCATCGATGGCGGATTCAAACGCCTTCGGGAAAATTGAAATGGCTAGAAGGGAGAGGCCGGCCAACCCGTTTAGGCAACGGTTTTACGCGTTGGAATAGTTTAATTTTCGACGTTACCGAACAGCGCATGTTCGAAGACGAGCTTGTTTCCTTGCGGGACGAAGCTGCCAAGGCGCTTGTCGCCGCTGAGAACGCCAATCGAAGTAAGTCAGAATTTCTTGCCACGATGAGTCACGATCTACGGACCCCGCTTAATGCTATAATTGGGTTCTCCGACGTGATCTCCAATGAGTATTTCGGGCCTGTTGGCAATAATCAGTATCGTGACTACGCACAGGATATTTGCACAAGTGCCAGTCTTCTGCTGACCCTAATCAACGACATTCTTGACCTCTCAAGAATTGAGGCTGGAAAATTCACCGTCAGCCCAACCCGAGTATCTTTGGCTGATGAAGTAGCCTTTTCAACTCGTCTGTTTCAGACAGAGGCAGAACAGAAAAGGATCGACGTTGTTTCCGACGTTGATAAAGGATTACCAACGGTGTTGGCTGACTCGCGAGCCTTGCAGCAAGTCCTGAACAATATCCTCAGCAACGCTATCAGGTATTCAGATCCGGGGAGCAGGGTTGAAATCTCAGCAAGTGAATTGTCCACTAGCGTCAAACTAAGGATCCGAGACTACGGAAAGGGAATATCTGAAACAGATTTGAAGCGTGTCCTTCGAGCCTTTGAAACAACGAACAGGGACCCTCATGTCGCGAGAGAAGGCCATGGCCTGGGTCTGTTCATCGTCGATTCTCTGTGCAAACTGATGAATATAGAGTTTTGGATTGAGAGCAAGGTAGGCGAAGGGACGGAGTGCTATCTTAAAATCGATTGCTGTGGCTGAATTACATAAAGATTAGCATTCCCCATTTCTCGACCTAAGCTGAGCCTAATTTTTCCATGAGGAAAATCACGCGCTCAGCGACGAACGATCCATCTCATTCCACAGTCTGCCGTGCGAACGGTGGCCCGAGCGTAAAGCCGCATTGCTGCCCGCATCGAAAATAGCCTGACATCCCTCCGCCTATGACCCGGTTCTGGCGGCGGTGTGGCCCGTGGGGCAGCCAAGTGTGCAGCGTGCGGTTGAACCAAAATTTTGGAATGATGTCTGACCTATCTACTTTCTTGGCGGCCTCGGACGCTGAAAGAACGCTAATTCTCAACGGAAGCGCACATTTATATCGTTCTAATGGCGGCGGTTGACCTGCCCGATATTGCACCCCCACCGATGTCGGTGGCATTTTTTACATGTACTGGGGGTTGTTTCGTTATCGATTGGTTCTAGTGTGAACCGGCATGCAATTTTGACCCCGTTTAGGGGATATCGGCGTCCAAAAGTGACCCCCCTGATAATTGAGTTCAGAAGCTTCCTC
>CAYGNU010000718.1:0-2280 GCA_964351175.1 uncultured Roseivirgaceae bacterium
GTAACCATTAGAACAAGTACATCGGGATGCATTTCTTTAATACGCTTTACCCCTTCAGTGCCGTGCATTCCAGGCAATTCTATATCTAAAAGAATAACATCATTAAGACCCAATTTAGAAGAAGAAAAAGCAGCCTCGCAGCTCCCAAATGTCTCTGTAACACATAAATCGGGCTCGAAATCCAGAATGGTTTTCCAGCCTTCTCGCATATATTCGTTGTCTTCTATTATCGCTATTTTGATCATAACAGTAATTAACAATTAAACTCGTTAATTGTACTACCCATTCAGGCGGTTTTAAATAGGAATACTAACATCCCACTTCGTTCCTTCCTTAAAGTTCTTGTCAAGTAAAATGCTTCCTTTAAGTCGTTCCACTCTAAATTTTATGTTTTTGAGTCCATTTCCTTTTTCAAAATCTGTTTGAGATAACCCCTTACCATTATCAACAATTTCTATTTTAAGTTCTTTTTGTAATACTTGAATACGAATATTAGCCGTAGTAGCCGATGAATGACGGACTAAATTGTTAATGAGTTCTTTGAACGTAAGCCAAACATCATGCTTAAAATCCATCGTCATTTTTGAAACTTCCCCCTCTGAAAAATCCATGTGATAACGAATATTTTTGCTTTCAAACATTTCGGATGCATAGCGTTTACATTTTGTCAAAAATGTATTCCAATCGTCGTTTTCGGGGTCTATTGCCCAAATAATATCATTGATTTTTTCTTTGGCTTCTCCGGCACTCTTATCTATCATCTCAAGATATTGTATAGCTCTCTCCTGTTCATCCTGAGTTCGTTTAGCCGCCTCAGAAAAGAAACTTATGCTGCTTAGAGTTGCACTTAAATCATCATGTAAATCTCTGGCAATTTGGTTTCTGGTTTTTTCTTCCTTCAACATGTAATGCATTCTATATCTGAATAGAGCCAGCACAGTGAACACCATGATTATTATAACTGAAAGAATAAAATACCATCGCATCCAGAATGGGGGCATTATGTAAAACTGAATAGGTTCAGAAGAGGCCACCTTCTGCCCCAAATAGTTTAACGCTCTTATTTCGAATGAATAAGCTCCAGCAGAAAGCCCACTTACACTGATATTTTTGGAATTCTTAATCGGAATCCAGTTTTCACTATTCTCTAACAATTTGTATTCGAGAGTAAATTTTTCGGGATTAATAAAATTCAGATAAGAAAAATCAAACTCGATATAATCTTGACTTTGGCTCAGTGTAAACTCTTTTTGAACAAGAGTATTTAAGAGTTCTCCATCTACATTCATTGAATAAATAATCAAAGAGCCTTGAGATTCGACCTCTATTATTTCTAAAGGATTAAATTCAATAAATCCCTTCACACCTCCAAAATACATCATTCCTTCAGCGTCTTTGAAATAAGCGCCTCCGTTAAATTCGTTGCTTTGCAAGCCATCAAATACACTGTAATTTTTAAAATTCAGATTTCCAAAATCGAAGTTAGAAATTCCTGAATTTGTACTCAGCCATAGCGTTTTAGCGGAATCTTCGAGTATTCCATACACAACATCACTGGGCAAGCCATCTACTGTAGTTAGTGTTGAAAATGTTTCTTGTTCAACATCGAAAAGTGTTAATCCTGAATAAGTGCCTAACCAAATCCGTTGGTTTGAATCGGTGTAGATTGCCTGAACTCTTTCCGGTGCCTTTTCTTTTGGAGAAGTATTTAAAGCAGAAATTCCAAGTTTTCGGAACACCTTGTTTTGTTTATCAAAAAGAACCAACCCATTGCTGAAAGTACCCAGCAAAATCTTATTCTCATTTACTGGTTCAATAGCCAGTACCCGATCTTGCTGAAGAAAATCCGGGGCAGTTGATAAGGGCAGTACTTTATCATTGTTCACCAAATTAAAACCTTTGTATGCGCCTACTAGCAGTTCCCCACTTGGGGCTTCCCGTAAACTTAACACACTTTCGTTTGTAAGACCGGGTATCACTTTTACTCTATTTAAATTATTCTGATTCTCAATTTTTTTTAAGCCAAAATCATCGGTTGCAACCCAAATCTGTTTTTTCGAATCTTTTAATAGAGCTATTATACTTTCGTTTTTAAAAGCCTCGATTTGTTCAAAGCTGTTGCTTTTTCTATTGTATAATAAAAGTCCGTTTTGTTCGGTACCAATTAAAAGCTCTCCGTTTTCCAGCTCAACAAAGCTCAGAATTACATCACTGATAAGCTTTCCCAAACTTGACTTCTTTGAATAGCTATTAAACTGATATCGTTTTGGTGCGTAATTA
>CAYGNU010000719.1:0-2276 GCA_964351175.1 uncultured Roseivirgaceae bacterium
ATTAAGGACTATACCACAAATCAAAAAGATCAAAGGAAGAGGATTAATGATGGGCGTTGAATTGGATTTTCCAGTCAGTCAGCTTAGAAGCAAAATCCTTTCAGATTATAAAATATTTACCGGATCAGCATCCAATCCAAATGTATTGCGAATACTTCCTCCTCTAGGGATTACATTCGATCAGATCAAGCCGTTTGTAGATGCATTAAAAAAGGAGTTGGCATGAAGAACTTCACTTCCATCCACGATGTAGTAGACCTTAAAGCGCTTTTGGATTTGGCGTTACAGTTAAAAAAACAACCATATGCCTATAAGCAGTATGGAGAAAATAAAACCTTAGGGCTCCTATTTTTCAACCCAAGTCTGCGCACAAGATTAAGCACACAAAAAGCGGCTCAAAACCTTGGTATGCATGTTATTGTGATGAACCTCAATAGCGATGGTTGGCAAATCGAATTGGAAGATGGCACAGTGATGAATCAAGGTACCCAAGAGCATATCAAAGAAGCTGCTGGCGTTATTTCTCAATATTGTGACATTATAGGCGTTCGGACTTTTCCTTCTTTGACTGACAAGGAAGCGGACTATAGCGAAAAGGTCTTAAATAAATTCTTGAAGTACGCTCTGGTTCCAGTTATCTCATTAGAGAGTGCCACGTTACACCCATTACAATCTTTCGCGGATTTGATTACTATTGAAGAACAAAAGAAGATAGTAAAACCAAAGGTGGTGTTATCATGGGCGCCTCATGTACGCTCCTTGCCTCAAGCTGTGCCTAATTCATTTGCACAGTGGATGTCAAATGCCGATGTAGATTTTGTGATAACTAACCCTGAAGGTTTCAACCTTGCAAAGGAATTTACCAATGGAACCACGGTAATTCATGATCAAGATGAGGCACTCAAAGGTGCTGAATTTGTTTATGCTAAAAACTGGTCATCTTATGAAGATTATGGCAAGATCCGAACAGATCTGAACGACTGGCAGATCACCAACAAAAAGATGGCACTAACCAATGACGGTAAATTTATGCATTGCCTGCCAGTGCGAAGAAACCTAGTAGTGGCTGATGAAGTTTTAGATGCTGAAGCGTCAATAGTGTTGCAACAAGCCAATAACCGAACTTATGCTGCACAAGCAGTGCTTTTAAACATCTTGAAAAATGGCAAGTGAATTAAAAGTTATTAAGATTGGCGGTAACGTAATTGATAACCCTGAAATGCTGGATAGTTTTTTAACAGATTTTGCAGCACTTACTGGACCAAAAATTCTGGTGCATGGTGGTGGAAAAAAGGCTACTGAACTAAGCCATAAAATGGGCTTTGCACCTCAAATTGTAGATGGAAGAAGAATAACTACTGACCAGGATATTGAGATGGTAACCATGGTCTATGCTGGATTGATCAATAAAACTATTGTTGCCAAATTGCAGCAATTAAATAGTAATGCGATTGGACTGTCTGGGGCAGATGGAAATACCATTCTTGCCTCGAAGCGTCCTATAAAAAGTATTGACTATGGCTGGGTTGGGGATATTGAAAAAGTAAATGCTGAATTTTTGATGTCTCTCATTGAGCAAGGCATTACACCTGTTTTATGCGCAATCACCCATGATGGTGATGGGCACCTATTAAACACAAATGCTGATACTATAGCTTCAGAAACGGCTATTGCCATGTCAACACTTTATTCTATAGACTTGATTTATTGTTTCGAAAAGCAAGGCGTGCTGGCGGATGTAGCGGATGAAAATTCTGTAATCACATCGATGAATGAATCATATTATAACACATTGAAATCAGATCGGGCCATTCATTCGGGTATGATTCCTAAGTTGGACAACTGCTTTAGTGCCTTAAAGCAGAATGTGACCAAAGTGATAATTGGAAGTCCCGGAGTATTGAAAAAGGATTGTGAAACCTTTACTACCTTGACATTATAGATGGAAGAAAAATCATTATATAGCAATGCTGTTGAATTGCTTAAGAAGCTGATCGCTACGCCCTCTTTGTCAAAGGAAGAAGACAAAACAGCGGCCTTAATTGCTGATTGGTTCAAAGCCTCGGGTATTGAATTTAATAGGAGTCAAAATAACGTATGGTGTGTTAATCAACATTTCGATGAATCAAAACCAACGATTCTGTTGAATTCACATCACGATACAGTAAAACCAAACCAAGGCTATACAAAAGATCCATTCAATCCTGAAGTTGAGGATGGACAGTTGTTTGGTTTAGGATGTAATGATGCCGGAGCGAGTCTGGTAAGTCTAATGG
>CAYGNU010000720.1:0-2270 GCA_964351175.1 uncultured Roseivirgaceae bacterium
GTATATAACAGAGTTTGAAGTCTTACCATTTACTGGAAATAGAATCTCTTTTCATATTGATAATATAAATCAAGCAAAGAAAATTGAAGATATCCCAAGGGAAGACTACCCAGAGGATAAGTGGAATATTAACTTTCTTGAAACTCCTGCAAATGAAAGTCGCTCATTAGCAGAGTTAAGAGAAATTCTTAAAGAAACTCACCATGCCAATGATTACGAGAAATATAAAAGACTTATTAGTTGCCAAGTAGGAGGAGAACATAGTGCGAACCTACTTTGGTGCTTTCCTTCTGCGAATCACTTAAAAGCAACTTGGGGTGTTGAAGCACTTGATTTTTGGAATAACCCAGGAGCTAACTGGCAGCAATTAATTAAGAAAGTGAGAGACCAAACGAGAGAATTTGGTGGCTAATTCGCTTAATTGCTGCAATTGAGGAATTATCTTCTAAAGTTTTAAAAGAAAGAAATAAGAGATAAAAGTTAATGCCTCCATTTATATTTTACTTAAAAGTTAAGATAGAAATGGAGGTTTTTAATTTCCCTCGCTACCAGCTATAAATTTAGAAATTTAACTTTGCTTCTACACAACAATCTCTATGATGCTCAAATCCCAGAACAGGGCAAAGACCAAAAGTTGTATAATAGCGACCACTGACTAGTAATAGACTACAAGTCCAAGTAGTAATAATGGATTCAAGATCACCGGTTTCAGTAAGCGTTGCCAACTTACAAGTTTTCTCTTGAGATTTGTTTTCTCTCTTATAAAGAATCAAGATATGCCTTATAATTTTGGCACCTAAATCATGAGAATTATTAGAGTTACGGAAAAACATTCCTATTATCAACACCTTATAATTCAATACTAATCCTGACTTACAATAAAACCGATAACTAAATGAGAATTAACGAGTTAAATTATGGTTACAATTAAATTCATTGTTTTGGGTTTGTTAGTTTCACTTAGTGCGATGGCACAAACTCCAACAGCTTTTACCTATGGAGGTCGTTTAGCGGCAACCACGGGTGCACCTCAAACGGGTGCGATTACCTTAACTTTTGATTTATTCGCTTCATATGACACAGCAACAGTTCTTTGTACAAAATCAGTTCCAACAACCTTGGATAGTAATGGTGTTTTTAATGTGACTGTTGACTATATACCAACTGATTGTGGCTCAGTATTGAATCCAAGTCCCGCACCATTTGAAACAATACTCTCTGAAATTGCAAGTACTCCTCCCGTAGGCATACCTCTTATTCGAGTGAATGATGGGACAACAACTTATCCTATGCAAGCAATCAATGCTTCACCTCTTGCCACATATGCAGTAACAGCGAATGCTCTGGTTGCCGATGGAAGTATTACTCAACAAAAATTACAAGGCCCAGGCCCTGGTCCTGGACTGTGTGCTCCCGGGCAATTTTTAACAGTGCTAAATCCTTCTGGCGATTTTGCTTGTCAGCTTCCAACAGGGCAAGTGGCAACAGTTACTGCTGGTGCTGGTTTGATTAACTCTGGCTCTGCAGTAAACCCAATTATAGATATTAATTTAGGAACTGGTCTTGGAATTGTAACAGACCAAATTTATATTCTGAATAATGGTGTTGATACGGCCCAGCTTAATGCTAATGCGGTGACAACTGCCAAGATTGGAAATGACCAAGTGACATTTGCAAAGCTTGATAATACGTCGTGTGCAAACGGACAGGTTTTGAAAAAAACTGGTGGCGTTTGGAGTTGTGGAACTGATACTGGTAATATTTTTTCAGGTGGAACAGATAATATTATTCCAAAACAATCAGGTGGTGGGACTACACTATCAGATTCAATTATGGCCGAAGTCGGTGGAACTGAAATTGATATCTCGGGTGACTTAAATGTTGCAGGGAGAACCTTAAAAAATAATATAGACTTCATTGATGGGAACTCTGGTAATAACTCTATTTTTCTAGGCTTTAATACGAATTTTGCTTCAACTGCAACGGGATTAACTCTGGTTGGTACTGCTGCTGGAGATAGTGTTTCAGGAAACAATAATACAATGGTTGGTTACTCGGCAGGTTCTGGGGTTTCAACTGGTATTGGCAATACTTATATTGGAGCTCAAACAGGTTCAAACCCTTCCACTGGTTCAAACAACGTTGCAATAGGCTTTGGTGCTGCAACTAACATAGGTACAGGTAGTTCAAATACAATGATCGGAGAAACAGCAGGCGTTTCTTTAACCTATGGTAACGAAAATACTTTATTGGGTTCTCAGGACGGTGAG
>CAYGNU010000721.1:0-2264 GCA_964351175.1 uncultured Roseivirgaceae bacterium
ATTCTGGGTTAATATAATTATTTTTTATATGCATTAATGGCGGTTCGATTGGTTGTTACTGCAGGTACTTAGTTAATTAAAGCGTTAATTTTCCCCCAAAGTTCGTTGTCAAAACCAGATACAGCAAAATTTGAATTTGTTGGATCAGAGGCATCTCCCATTCTTATCACAACCATTTTTTTACTTGGAATTACATATATTCGCTGGTCGTTTGCTCCCATTGCAGCATACATGTCAACTGGGGCGTTCGGCACTAAATGACCTTGATAAACAGTTTGTTCACCTGGAATCATGAAAGTGTTCTTTCCATTTAACCACCACAGATATCCGTATGAAGGATTGATGTTTTGTGATGAATTTATACTCTCATTAAAAAAGTCTTCAGTAATTATCTGCTCATTTACCCATTTGCCTCTATTTAATGCTAATAAGCCAAATCGGGCCATACTTCTTGTATTGCTATGATATATATTAAAGATTAGCCCATTACTCCAGAAACCATCCATGCCGATTTTACCTTTCAATCTACTGTTAAAGTAGGTTTCAAAATCTTCATTACTTGCTTGAGCCACTATGTCCATTAATTTCTGAAAAACATTACCATAAGCCCATCTCGTATCGGCATCAGCAACGTAGGTCAGGTTGGATTTTGTAACAAATTGCTTTGTGTCATCTATTCCTGATGTCATAGTGAGTAAATGCCTGACATTAATTAAGTTTTCCTTGCTTAAGGGCATATTGGTCCATTCTGATCCCAAATAATCTGATGCTTTATTGTTAATGTTTAATAATCCTTCTTGTTGAGCGATACCCGTTGTTGTGGATACTAGGGTTTTTCCAGCACTATTCCATTCCCAAGTATCGGATGCTGTATGTCCATTAAAATACTCTTCCATTACAATTCTACCATTAACAAGAATCATAAGAGATTTCGTGTTTTTTTGAATAAGAAAATCTTTTAAGGGTTGAATAGCGTTTTGATTCCAGCCTAAACTTGAAATAGATTTAGTTTCCCAAATTGCACTTGTATTGGTAGGGAAATAGATAGATTCAGTTGGTGTTGGCAGTATTTCATTATCATCATTATTACAACTTATTATAGTTAGCAATAGCAATATAAATAGGTATGGCTTCATGTGTTATTATTTTTACTCTTCAGTAAGGTTGTTCTTTTTTTATAAAATTCAATCATTTTATATTCTTTTTCAGGTGTAGTTTTATGTTAACTACTACCAAATACAATTTTTGGAACATCATTAATCACATCAAAAAGCCATTCTCATCTTTTTCTGGTTCTGGTATGTTCTCATCATTGATCATTTCACGTAAATCAATTTCTATTCCTTTGGCTATAGTAGTGATAGGCACATCATTGTAGGTCCCTTCAAATGGATTTTCAGAGTAATCGCCTATCTTTTCCATTAAGAAGAAAATCCAGATTATTAGCCCGGAAAGAAATGGGCATAACCAAAATGTAAAATTACTAGTATCATCAAAAACACTCAACATGCCAAACGGAACGAAAAAGGCAAAGACAAAAGTCATCCATACAGCAGTAGAAGCATACTGTCTAGGAAAGGGAAAATTTTTAATTCGCTCAGACTTTCCTTGATCTTCATAAAATGATCTTATCAAATGATGGAACTCCATATGTCTAAAATCTTTTTCTAGTGGTTGGTGTTGTCACCAACCAAACGTCTATTTATTATATCAAGTGCCTAATGAGTAATGAACCTCTTATTACTCGATTTAAAACGTAAAATGTAGCTGATGAGTATTTGTATTTTTCTTGCACTAATCTTTTCCTTGTTCGGTGGCTTAAAGAACGTAAGTTACTAAAACAAATAAAGGTCTGTGAGTCACAGACCAAGGATATAGTTGATAACCTTGTTGGTCACAATACCGACCATTGGCAAAATATTGTATTTAATACAATATCTGGAATATCATTAATCACATCAAAAAGCCATTCTCGTCTTTTTCTGGTTCTGGTATGTTCTTGTCATTGATCATTTCACGTAAATCAATTTCTATTCCTTTGGCTATAGTAGTAATTGGCACATCATTGTAGGTGCCTTCAAATGGGTTTTCAGAATAGTCACCAATTTTTTCCATTAAGAAGAAAATCCAGATAATCAATCCAGATAGAAATGGGCATAGCCAAAATGTAAAATTACTAGTATCATCAAAAACACTCAACATCCCAAAAGGAACGAAAAAGGCAAAGACAAAAGTCATCCATACAGCAGTAGAAGCATACTGTC
>CAYGNU010000722.1:0-2260 GCA_964351175.1 uncultured Roseivirgaceae bacterium
TTGAAACCGAAGGTGACTTAAGAAGGGCGATAGAAAAGGCATTTGATTTAGATAAAGTAGCTGCCTCTGAAATTATGAGTGGTATGCCAAAAAATGTTGATAAAGGAGACTTTGCTGTTAAGGCATTAAACATCATGCAGCAAAACAGTATAAGTCAAGTAATTGTGCTTGATCATGGAAAAGTCGTTGGTTTTGTACATCTTCATGACTTGCTAAAAGAGGGGATCATATAACCTCAATTAAAAGCTGATGAATAAAAATAATTATGTGGTCATTATGGCCGGTGGTATTGGAAGCAGGTTTTGGCCTTATAGCCGAAATGCCAAACCCAAACAATTCTTAGACATTCTCAAAACAGGCAGAACCCTTATACAGATGACCTATGACAGGTTTTCTGCTCATGTGGACAAAAAGAATATATTTATTGTTTCTAACCTAGAATATAAAGGGCTTATCAATGAGCAGCTCCCAGATTTAGAAGACGATCAAATACTGCTGGAACCTTTTAGAAGAAACACTGCCCCATGCATTGCATATGCATGTTATAAAATTAACAAGTTAAATACTGATGCGGTAATTACTGTAACTCCATCAGATCATATGATCTTCAAAGATGATGCATTCTTAAAATCATGGAACACATCCATAGACGCTGCAAGTGCTCAAGATAAATTAATTACAATTGGCCTCAAACCACATAGCCCCGAAGTAGGTTACGGCTACATACAATACATCGAAACTGGCAATAGCGTAAAAAAGGTAAAAACTTTTACAGAAAAGCCGGAAAAATCATTGGCTGAAAAGTTTATTGAAAGTGGTGACTTTGTGTGGAACTCTGGAATTTTCATTTGGGGAGTGAAGGCAATTATTTCGGCTTTTGAAGAATCTTTACCAGAAATGGCAGAGACATTCAAAGAAGCTTCTGAGGCCTTTTTCAGTAACAATGAGCAAAAAGCTGTTGATACTGCTTATGCCCAAAGCACGAATATATCTATTGACTATGGTGTTATGGAGCATTCACAAAATGTATATGTAGTACTTGGGGACTTCGGATGGTCAGATTTAGGCTCTTGGAATACCATCTATGAGTTGGCGGAAAAGGATAATAACGGCAATTCTATCCAAGCTAATGCACTTGTGTATGACACAAAGAATACTTTAATAAGTGCAAACAATAGCAATAAGCTAATAGTTGTGCAGGGTTTACAAGACTATCTGGTGACAGAATGTGATAACGTTTTGCTAATATGTAAACGCAACAGCGAGCAAAAATTCAGAGATTTCGTTTCTGATGTAAAGGAACATAAGGGTAAGGAGTTTTTATAAACCTTTTTGACGAGCTGCCTCGTAAATAGCTATTCCTGCTGAAACCGATACGTTAAGCGACTCAATTTTTCCACTCATTGGGATTTTTCCTCTTGCGTCTGCTAGTTTAAGATACTCTGGAGAAATACCATCCTCCTCAGAGCCCATAATTATGACAGCTGGTTGATTAAGGTTTACTTCAGAAATAAGCTTGTCTGTCTTCTCTGTACAAGCAACAATGGTCATACCACTATCCTTTAAGTATTGGATAGTAACTTTCAAATTGTCTTCTCTACAAACTGGTATATAATTCAGAGCCCCTGCAGATGTTTTCATGGCATCAGCATTAATAGCAGCACTTCCTCTACTTGGTATAACTATAGCATCAACCCCGCAGCACTCAGCGGTTCTGGCAATGGCACCGAAGTTTCGCACATCGGTAACCCGATCTAGCATTAAAATCAAAGGTTCCTTTCCATTTTGATAGGTCTCGCTAACTATATTGTCTAAAGAGGAATAGTTGATGGCTGAAATAAATGCAATGGCACCTTGGTGGTTCTTTCTTGTGATTCGATTTAATTTCTCAATAGGAACATTAGCAAAAGGAATCTTATAATCGCGCGCTACCTTAACAAGTTCCTTAATTAAGTCGTTGCTTAAGCCCTTTTGAACAAAAAGTCTGTCAATTTCCTTACCTGCCTGAATGGTTTCAATAATGGCTCTTATGCCAAAAACAATATCATCGGTACTTTCTTTCTTAAATGCCATTATTTAAAAATCCCTTTTCTTAATAAATCAATTGCTTCAAACCATGCTCCCGCATGTTTTTTCTCTCGTATCAATACAAAATGTGATTTTGAAAAAACTGAAGCTGCCCTTATGAAAACAAACTTCCGTTCAGGCAGATTTCTGTTCGCCAAATATACCCAAGTTTCCTCATTGAATGACTTGGTAA
>CAYGNU010000723.1:0-2260 GCA_964351175.1 uncultured Roseivirgaceae bacterium
TTAACCGTGGAAGGTGTCTTTGAGGATGTGCCCACCAATTCCCACTTTCATTTTGACATACTAGTGTCTTATGTGGCAAACAAATCCATGCGTGAACCCGGAGATCAGTTTTTTACCTGGGCAGATTTTGGTCATTTCAACTACATAAAACTAAAGCCCGGTAGCGATCCTGAACAGCTACAAAACCAACTCATGGGTTGGGCGGAAAAATATGTTGATGTCGCACCTCAAGAATGGGAAAATGCCGTGAAAGCTGGAGATCATTTCGAGTTACAGCGTATCACTGATATCCACTTAAAATCGAACATTAGATGGGAATTAGAACCCAATGGAAACATTGAATATATCTATATTATGTTGGCCGCTGCTATTCTTATTCTTGTGATCGCATGTATCAATTTTATGAACCTGGCTACTTCACTATCTGTAGTTCGCTCAAAAGAAATAGGAATCAGAAAGTCTTTGGGTGCCTTTAAAAATCAGCTAACTTTTCAATTTCTTGGAGAGTCATTTTTAATAGCCACTTTGGCAATGATTTTGGCAGGACTTATCGCTGAAGTTGGTCTGCCAGCATTTAATTCTATTACCGGAAAATCATTAGCCATTTCCTATATCCATCAACCTATTTTATTACTGATCTTGGTGGGCAGCACTTTGGTCTCAGGACTCATTGCAGGACTGTATCCATCCCTTTTCCTTTCCAATCTAAATGCGGCCATTAGTCTCAAGGGTGCTGAAAAAGTCAACCCGAAGGGAAATCTATTCAGGAAGTCGCTGATAGTATTTCAGTTCGCCATCTCCATGATTCTA
Organism: uncultured Roseivirgaceae bacterium; assembly: GCA_964351175.1. Lineage (GTDB taxonomy): Bacteria > Bacteroidota > Bacteroidia > Cytophagales > Cyclobacteriaceae > Fulvivirga. The sequence continues at coordinate 811 of CAYGNU010000723.1, forward strand.
ATTGTTGGCAGTATAGTGATCCACCATCAATTACAATTTGTAAACAGTAAAGACCTTGGTTTTGATAGTGAAAAAATTGTGGTGGTACCACTTAAAAATTATGCGCTTTATGACCGCTTTGAGGAGATGAAATCTGAGTTACTAAGAATACCAAATGTTGAAAGTGTATCCGGCAGCTCTAATATTCCCGGTCAGCAATTCAACCAAAATGCCATCTCATCACCTAATGATCCCGATATGCAGATCAATGCCTCTGAAGTTTTGGTCGAACATGATTTCTTCAAAACTTTGGGTATTGAGTTTTTAGAAGGTCAGAGTTTTAGCAAGGATTATAAAAAAGACACCGCTGTCTTTATCATTAATGAGACTGCAGCAGCCCAACTTAATTTAAAAAATGCCATAGGATCAGAAATTATCTGGCACTGGGATAATAATGGAGCCCCTCCACTAAAAGGAACAGTGATTGGCATTGTAAAAGACTTTCATTTTAACTCATTGCACCAGACAGTACGTCCTCTAATTTTTAATCGCTTCCCTGGTTATAACAGCATCATCATTAAAACTAAAGTTGGGGATATAAGAGAAACCGTAGCAGCAGTAGAAGAGGTTTGGAAGCAATTTGAAGATCGCTTTGGTTTTGAATATACCGTGCTTTCTCAAGATCTCAACAACCTCTACAGTAGCGAAAATAAAACAGCCACAGTATTCTCAGGCTTCTCTGCCATCGCCATTTTTATAGCATGTTTTGGCCTTTTCGGAATGGCCTCATTGAGTTACTCACAACGCAAAAAAGAAGTGGGGATCAGAAAAATATTAGGCGCCTCTACCAAAGCCTTATTGACCCTCTTACTTCAAGATTTCAGTCGATTGATCCTTATTGCAATTCTAATTGCCATTCCTGCAGCCTGGTGGGTAATGACTAAATGGTTAGAAAATTTCAGGTATCATATCAATATAAATTGGATGGATTTCGCCATTGCGGCTGTGGCTCTTATGGTAGTAGCCCTTATTACTATTGGGCATTTAACTTTCAGAACAACAAAAGGGAATCCTGTAAATGTGTTGAAAGATTAAAAAATAAAATCATGCTCAAAAATTTTATCAAAATAACCCTTCGTAACTTGTTAAAAAACAGGGTTTTCACACTCATCAATGTTGCTGGCCTCACTTTTGGGTTATCTGTTTGCCTGGTCATATTGTTGTATGTCAAGCAAGAACTGAGCTATGATACTTTTCACCACAATGTAGAAAATACATATCGTGTCTTGCGCATTGGCACTTTAAATGGTGAAAAATATCTAATTGGCGTAACCTCAGCACCATTTGCCGATGCTCTGGCAAATGATTACCCACAAGACATCAAAAGTGCAACGCGCGTTTTCAAAGTCAGTAGAATACTTTCTGCAGAAGGAGATAAAAAAGTCATCGAAAAAAACCACACTAAGGTAGA
>CAYGNU010000724.1:0-2256 GCA_964351175.1 uncultured Roseivirgaceae bacterium
CTCTGAAGGTTATAAATACCCAGTATTATTCCAATTTTTCGCCCTCTAGTTATGGCAGAAAGGTAGTCCACCAACTTATAATACTCAGGGTAATTTGAAATCATAACATTTTGCCCTAAGGCACAAATGATATCTACACGAGCTAAGAAATCAACATCATCAATTTCTCCATCTGCACGCAAATCATTGAGGGTGATTTCTGTTAATACTACTATCTTAGACTTATCGACATCTGGCTCCTTCTTAAAATGTCTTCTAGCGGTAAGCAGCATATCCACATTAACATGAGTAACCGGTCTAAACCTACCTCTTAGTACTAATACATTTTTCTTATATAGTGCCTCAGAAGGCTGTAATACATTTCCATTAGGTCCGAACATGGCTGCTCTTGTTAGCCCATTCTTAACCAACTTTAAACTCATCAATCGGTTGTCAACATGTGCAAAGTCAGGCCCTTTTAACCTGAACATATCAATACCAATTCTACCGTGTGCCAGTCCATCTACTAATGAAACTAATAGTTCTTCGGGATCAGTAATAAAGAAACATCCAAAAATTAGATTTACTCCTACAATCCCAACAGCCTGTTGTTGGAGCAGTGCATCATTATCACGCATCTTAATGTGAAGTATACACTCATTATACTCACCACCTGGTTTAGTCTGAAACCTTAACCCAATCCACCCATGAGGTTTATTTGTGCGCTCATAGTTGAGTGCTTCTAATGTATCAGCAAAGGCAAAAAAAGATGTCTTCTCCGCTAAATGAGGCAATCGTTCAATTAATAAGCTGTACTCATGATCTAGCATCCTTTGCAGCCTAGGCTCACAAACGTACCTATCGCTCATTCCATAAATGGCGTCACTAAAGCTCATGTCATAGGCCGACATAGTTTTAGCTATAGTACCTGATGCCCCACCTGCTTTAAAAAAATTAGCGGCAACATCTTGACCTGCCCCTATCTCTGCAAATGAGCCATAAATATCCCTTCTTAAATTAATCTGGAGAGCCTTTTCTTTGATCGTTAGCTTGCGAAGTTCATTCATAGCTGATAAAATAACACCGATTTAAGACAATGAGTTTAGCTGTTCAAATGTATAAGTTTTCGACTGTCTTTTTCATATAATTTCGCATTGATTTACACATAATTAAAAGACTTCAAAACTTTTTATTAAAGTCATACTTTTATATCTTTTCAGGTTATTAACCGACTTTTTCTTAACCACTCAATCCAAAAATGGAAGTATTAGATTTTATCACTCTATTAATTATAATGGCAGCCGTTTTTACATTGATAAATGTAAAATACTTAAAACTGCCTTCTACTATTGGTCTAATGCTACTTGCACTCGGACTTTCCTTGTTCATTATTGGCGGAGAATTTGTTTTTAGCATGCTCAATAAGCTAGCCACTAATCTGATGACGGAGTATGATTTTTCAAAGGTACTCTTTCAAGTTATGTTAAGCTTCTTACTTTTTGCTGGGGCACTTGATGTTAACCTCAATAAACTAGGTGAAGAGAAATGGCCAATATTAATACTTGCTACCGTTGGTGTTCTCATTTCTACTTTCATAGTGGGAGGAGCAATGTACTTAACCCTACCCTATTTAGGTCTTTCAATGGATTTCATTTATTGCTTGCTTTTTGGTGCATTAATCTCACCTACTGACCCTATAGCAGTACTGGCCATGATCAAAAAAACAGTGGTTTCTGAAAATTTGGAATCTCAAATAGCTGGTGAATCCTTATTTAATGATGGAATCGGTGTGGTAGTCTTTTTATCAATATTAGGAGTCGCAGCGGGTGGGGTTGAAAATTTTGAGGTTACAGAGGTTGTTAAACTCTTCGGAATTGAAGTTATTGGAGGAATCGCATTAGGAGCATTATTGGGCTATGTCGGACTTCGTCTGTTAAAAATCATAGATAATGAACATACTGAAATTGAAGTATTAGTTACACTCTCTATGGTTCTTGGAGGTGCCAGTGTTGCCGATTTTTTACATGTTTCAGGGCCATTGGCTATGGTGATAATGGGGCTCTTTGTAGGAAGAAAAGGTCGTCTTGCAAAAGTTGATGAAGATGCAGCGGGTGAATATGTTTATAAATTTTGGCATTTAATGGATGAAGCCATGAATGCCATACTTTTTATATTAATAGGACTTCAAATACTTGTTATTAAATACGATATGGATTATTTCTACGCTGCTGGAATCGCCATCGTGGCCGTATTATTGGCAAGGCGGTTGGGTGTAGG
>CAYGNU010000725.1:0-2254 GCA_964351175.1 uncultured Roseivirgaceae bacterium
TCAATAAGGTGGTCCAGAAACATTAATAAGTCATTAGATATAGAATCTTCCGTTTACTTCAATAAGTACGAGGCTTCAATACAAGATAATACTTCCAGTAAGGGTTTTCTTTTCACCAACGGGCTCACTACTTATGGCGGTAAGTCTGCACTTTCAATATCACATAATTCATTACTTAATTCAAATCTAGGAGCTGAATACAAAACTACAACCTATCAAATCGGCAAGTTAGAGCCATTGGATAATTCATCCTTAAATGAAATTAGACTACCACAGGAGGGAAATAGTCAGCTATCAGGTTTCTACAGTATCAGTAAAAAAATTAATCAAAACTTGAGTATTGAAGCAGGAATACGCTTAACATTCAATTTCTTGAATAAAGAGTCAGCCCAGTATCTTTTTGAACCTTTAGTTTCAAAGTCTGAATTCACAATTGTAGATACAGTAAATTATAAAACCGTCAAACTACTTGATACTAATTGGCAACCTAGGATATCAGTCAATTACAGATTAAATAAGGTGTCATCCTTAAAATTCAATTATTCTAGATCGTATCAATATGAATCTAGATATTCAAGTTCTACTGCCAGTTTGCCGACTGATTTATGGAAACCAACAGATATTAATATTAGACCTGGAAGTGTTCATGCCTATTCTTCTGGGTATTTCATCAATTTTAACGAAGATAAATATGAGTCTTCAATAGAATTCTATTACAAGGATTTCGATCACTTAAACTTATTGAAAACAGGAGCTGATGTACTATTAAATGATCTGTTAACTTCTGATATAGTTAGTGGTAAAGGCTTCTCCTATGGTATGGAAGTATACCTTAAAAAGAACTCTGGTTTTATTACTGGCTGGTTGAGTTATTTTTACTCTAAAACAAATAATCGAACGATAGGAAGTGATAAAGCTGAACGAATAAGTAACAATGAATATTTTTCAGCTGACTTTGATAGACCACATAATTTTAATTTATCGGCAAGTTTGAAATTAAGTAGGCGCTGGACTTTCTCTTCCAATTTCTTCTTTTCAAGTGGTAGACCTGTAACTCTCCCAACGTCAAGTTATGTTATTGATGGCTATAGAATTTTCGATGTTCAATCGCGTAATAATTTTAGAATTGAAGATTCTCATAGATTAGATTTGTCAATAACCTTTGAAGGGAGCAATAAAAAAAATAGCAAATTCGATAGTAGTGTGACACTATCTCTCTATAATGTTTATGCCAGAAAAAACCCCTTCTCAGTTTATACTACATCTCTAAATAATGCCTTACCAAGAACAGTTCAGTTGTCTATAATTGGAGCTATTATCCCTTCGATAACTTATAATTTCAAATTCAAATGAGATACTTAGTTTTTACGATACTGTTTGTTTTTGAATTGTCATTCCATTGCTTTGGTCAAACTAATGTTGTATTAAACAAGAACCTATACTTACCTGCTGACACAATATTCGGACAGTTCAATATAGATCCAGCATTAAATTACTCAGGTCCAGTTTCTATTTATTTAGTTGATGAAGGCTTGAAGGTTTATGAAGATGTAGTGGTAACCTCTAATAATAAGCGGTACAATTTTTATCTAGCTATTCCTCGAAGTGACTATGCTACGAATTTGAGTTTGCAATTTTTTTATAACAAACATGTCGATCCGGCCTTTGTCCAACCAATAATTGTCATGAACAAGAATTTGGAATTAGGTATGGGGTTATTACGGGATAAAAAAAATGGAAGAGACTTAGACATTAATGCTGAAAACGATATTACACCAGGATCGGTAACAACTGTTAGCATAGTTACTAAGGTGCTCAGTGCCTTGTCAATATCGTTAGTTGATCTGAATTTAGATGTTTCCAAAAATCGAATTGTAGAACGAGGATTTGAAGGAACTGATATTAACGCAAATCAAGAAGATTTTTTTAGCTATAAGTTTCTTTTATTGGGTCAGAATAGCGTCCCATTAAAAAATAAAAAGGCATTATTTTCTTCTAATTTGAGCAATACAATTTTCTATCAGATTGCTGATGATTCCGGGGAAGTAGAGTTCAAAACAAGAGAGAATTTATATAATTCTACAGTTCAAATTTCTCTTTTAGATCAGGATATAAATTTAGCTAGTGCGAAATTAACGAAGGAAAAAAGGGCGTTTCAACCATTTACCCCGGCAATAATAAACATGACTGAATCAGAGGTGCAACTTATAAAATCCAAACTGATGGATTTGGAAAAAATTTATGAGTCTTACGT
>CAYGNU010000726.1:0-2252 GCA_964351175.1 uncultured Roseivirgaceae bacterium
ATTACCCCTTCGCATCCGCAAATGCCCGTGATCGGAGCGCTTGCGAACCAGCGTTCCAGATAATGGCCGACCGACATGGTCATCAGGTCCGCCAAATCCGCCTGGGCCTGCGCGCCGAGCTTGCGGACGCGATTGCCAAGCGACAGCAGGCGCATCAGGTCCGGCCAACCGCCGCCGAAATCGGGCGGTGCGTCTTCAGCCACGGCCCGTAACGCTTCCGCAACCTTCGCAATGCGGTCTTCGAATTCCGGCAGTGCCTCGGCATCCGCCTCGGAGAACCGGGCCACTTCGCGGCGCGCGATCGCCCCGTCGCGCGGCAGCCACAGGTGATCGTCCTGAAGCACCGAGAAACTGCCCGACGTACGGTCCAATATCTCAAGCCCATAGCGCGGCAGTTCCAGATCCGCGATCACCTTTGGCGACAACAGGCTGACCAGATAGGAGAAGACGGAATTTCGGAAACCCGGATGGAATTCCTCTGTCAGGGCCGCGCCGCCGACGACATCGCGCCGTTCCACGACCTTCACCTTCAACCCGCCGCGCGCCAGATATCCGGCACAGGTCAGGCCGTTATGTCCCGCCCCGATGATGACGACATCGAACTCTTCAGGCTTCGCCATAGCCGGTTCCTTCCGCCGCGAATATTCCCCGTCCGTCGGGCAGAGTCATGAAATAGCCGGGCCGGTCAAGGCGGCGACGCTTCCGAAATTTTCGCCGCACCGCAACAAGGCCTTGATCCCAAGCCATCATCGACGCATTTCTTTTCAGACCAAGGAGACATCATGCCCGATGGCGACGAACCAGTCCGTATCGATATCGTCCGCGACCTCGGCACCGTGCCGCGCGACGAGTGGGACGCCTGCGCCGGGCCGGACAATCCCTTCGTAAGCCATGATTTCCTCTATTCGCTGGAGGAAAGCCGGTCGGCCTGCGCCGACGAAGGCTGGCTGCCCCAGCACCTGATCATTCAGAGCGAATCGGGCCGGCTGATCGGCGCCGTGCCGCTCTACCTGAAAGGCCACAGCCAGGGCGAATACGTCTTCGACTATGGCTGGGCCCATGCCTATGAGCGGGCGGGTGGCCAGTACTATCCGAAACTTCTGTCGGCGGTCCCCTTCACACCTGTCACCGGGCCACGCCTGATGGTACGGCCAGGAACGGATGATATCGGCACGCGCAGCGCCTTGATCGCCGGCTTAATGGAGGTCACGCGGCAACATGGCGTTTCGTCCCTTCACCTCAACTTCGCGTCGGAGACGGATGCGGAGGCACTCGAAGACGCCGGTTTTCTGATCCGCCACGGCCAGCAATACCATTGGCACAATCAAGGCTATGAGACTTTCGACGATTTCCTGGAAACACTGAGCAGCCGCAAGCGGAAGAATATCCGCAAGGAACGCCTGAACGTGGCCGAAAGCGGCCTGCGCATCGAACGCCTGACCGGGGATGCACTCACCCATGCGCATTGGGACGCCTTCTACCTTTTCTATCAGCAGACCTATGACAGGAAATGGGGCCACCCTTATCTGACCCGGCAGTTCTTCAGACTGCTGCAGGAACGGATGCGGGATCGCGTCATGCTGGTGATGATCTATAACGGGGACCTGCCGGTCGCCGGAGCCCTGAACCTGATTGGCACGGAATGCCTGTTCGGCCGGAACTGGGGATCGGACGGGCGCTATCCCTTCCTGCATTTCGAGGCCTGCTACTACCAGGCCATCGATTTCGCGATCGAACGTGGCCTGGCACGGGTAGAGGCTGGAACACAGGGCGAACACAAGGTGCAGCGCGGATACAGTCCGGTGCGAACCTATTCCGCGCATCACATCGTCGATCCCGGCTTCCGCGACGCGGTCGAACGTTTTTTGGTGGCGGAACGCGACGAGGTTTCCCATGTGATGGAGTATCTGGACGATCATTCGCCCTACAAACGGGGCCCTTAACGGCCATTTTCAGGGGTTGATCGATCAGCTGGCCGCGCGCTTTTGGAGGGGCCGCGGGCGGTGCGTGGACACTTGTCCGGGCAAGCGATAGGCTACCCGGAAGGACTAACGGACCCAATAACCTCCGGCATCAAAATGACGAATCCCACCCGCAGGAATTTAACGCTCGATCAGGCCTTGGCCGAGGCGGAGGCGCGTTTCGTCGCCCGCAACCCCCGCAGCATGGAGCGCCACAAGAGCGCCCGCCAATGGATGCCCGGCGGCAATACGCGGTCGGTCCTGCATTTCGACCCCGCCCCGATCACCATC
>CAYGNU010000727.1:0-2251 GCA_964351175.1 uncultured Roseivirgaceae bacterium
CATTTATAGACTACAATGTTCGATTTGATAGAAATGTTATCTACTGGGAAAATGATATCGACCTCCAGCAGTACACAAAAAACACCTTTGAAGTAGGGGCATCATTGCCTATAAATACAAAAACGAGGTTTAGCGTTAAGCCATTTATAACGGTAACGCAGTTTGAGAATCTACTGCCGGGATCTACTAACCCTCCGAGTTTTACCGATTCTGAGAGTGATCAATATTTGGGTGCAACTGCCGAATTTGTTTATGACAACTCTATTATAAACGGCATGAATTTGATTGAGGGGAGTCGTGCAAAGATTTCGTTAAAACATTATGAAGGCATAAATGATAAGGACAGGAGCTTTAGTAATTTCAAAGTAGACATAAGGCATTATCAAAAAATACATAGGGAAATTGTATTTGCTGTAAAGGGATTTTACGGATCATTCTTTGGCAATAGTCCTAAGCAATATCTGTTAGGCGGGATGGACAACTGGATGTTACGTCAAATAAATACTCAGGGTGAACGAAATCCATTGCAGAACAGTCGAGAACGAACAAATTCTGATCTATTATTTGTTGAGTATGCTACAAACTTAAGAGGATTTGATTACGCAGAATTGTTCGGTAATAATGTTTTGCTTTTGAATACTGAATTGAGAATACCTCTAATTAGATACCTCAATGGAGGAGGGCCAATTACTTCTAATTTCTTCAGAAATTTTCAGATGACAGGATTCTTTGATATTGGTTCTGCGTGGACTGGAAAATCTCCTTTTAATGAGGAAAATAGGATTAGTAACGAAACTATAAGGGAGGGGGCATTTACCATAGAACTGAAAAATTACCGTAACCCGTGGTTATATAGTTATGGGTTTGGATTCAGAACTATGTTGCTTGGCTATTATGCAAAGCTAGATATTGCTTGGCCAGTTGAAGACTACACAGTACAAGACACACGTTACCAGCTTACATTAGGATACGATTTTTAACTCTAGTATTTTAGCGACTTCAAATTTTTACAGTTTTTGTTATGCTAAAATCAATGACGGGTTATGGAGCCGCCAAATTATCTGACGGTAATATCTCCATCAACATCGAAGTAAAAACCCTCAATTCTAAGTTTTTAGATTTAAATATTCGCTTTCCCAAAAGTTTGTCTACCAATGAGCTTGAGATGAGGAATGTAGTTTCTGATGTGCTACAACGAGGTAAGATTTCTCTTTCAATTGATGTGCAGAATGAGGCGGAGACTGAGCTTAAACAGAAGTATAACGAAGCATTGTTTCTAAAATACTATCAATCGTTAAAAGAACTAGCTGATAAGGTTGGAGCATCCAATGATGAGCTTTTTAAGCTAGCACTTGGCTCACCTGACGTTATTGTAAATTCTGGGCCTGGAAGTGAAGAGGAGAACCAAGGCGATTGGAATAAAATATTGGAATTGATGAAGCAGGCATTGGAGCAATGCGATCAATTTAGAATTAAAGAGGGGGCTGTTTTAGAGGGCAAGTTCAGGGGCTATATAAAAAGCATAGCGAATAGTCTTAAAGAGGTGGAGCGTCTTGATCCAAATAGAGTGGCGAAGGTAAGAAACAGAATCTATGGCAACTTGAAAGCTTTTGTTGAAGAGGAGAACTTAGATCAGAATCGCCTTGAACAGGAAATGATCTATTACATAGAGAAATTTGATATTACAGAAGAAAAAGTGCGATTGAAGAATCACCTTGATCACTTTGAAGAGATTCTTGATGAAAATGACAGTTTAGGTAAAAAGTTAGGATTTATATCACAAGAGATTGGCCGTGAGATTAATACTATAGGCTCAAAAGCCAATGACTCAGAAGTTCAGAAACATGTAGTATCGATGAAAGAGGAGCTTGAAAAAATAAAAGAACAGCTATTAAATGTACTTTAAGTCTATAAAATTTTAAGTGTTTCTTCCAGGCCCATACTTCTTGATCCTTTAATTAGAATTAACGCATTTTCAATATTACTCTTTTTAAGAAGTTCAGACAGTTCGTTGCGTTCAACACAATAGTTTGCCTTTGAGTAAATATCGGCAGCCACTTTCATTTGATCTCCACACAAAAAGACCTGTTGAAACTGATATTCCATCAATAAAGTGCCAATGGCTTTATGTTCTTTTGCGCTGTCATCACCCAATTCCTTCATATCACCCAATATCACTACTTTATTCTCACTATCCATTTTTGACAGACTTTCTAACGCGGAGGCCATGGAAGTAGGGTTGGCATTATAG
>CAYGNU010000728.1:0-2246 GCA_964351175.1 uncultured Roseivirgaceae bacterium
GATGTATGATGATGATGGTGATCCATCTACGCCTGATGTAGCAGTTTCTGCACCTTATGTTATTCAACCTCATGATATTATAGGAGAATATTTTCGAACAGGAAGAGTGGTAGAAAATGCTGTGAGTCTTTCTGCAGGTTCTGAGAAAGCTAGCATCAATGGAGGATTCTCAAGAATGGATAATGAAAGTTATATCCCTAATGCAGAGAGCTCAAGAACAACTATGAGTTTTGGTGGTAATGGTCAGTTAGATAATGGATTGTTTCTTTCTGGAACTATCAATTATACTAATACATTTCAACAAGCTCCTCAATCAGGCGGTAGTGCATTTAATGATTATTTCACAGGATCAAGTATTGCAGGCTCTCCAGGAAATTCATCAGGAGGAGGTTCAATCTTCGCAAGATTATTCTATTTGCCTCGAAATTTTGACCTGAATGGTCTTCCTTATCAGAATCCTGTAGATGGAACTAATATATTTTATAGGGCTCTTGACAATCCTCGATGGATTGCAGAAAACAATCTTTACACTAGCGAAGTCAACAGAGCATATGGAAGTATGACAGCTTCATATGATGTAACAGATTGGCTAACAGTACTAGGTCGTGGTGGTATGAACACTTATCATGATACAAGAAGAAGTACCATTATAAAGGGCGGTAATTTACTACCTAATGGAGAAGTTTGGACAGAAGATCTTTCTTATCTGGAGCAGAATTATGACTTTACTGCTACAGCCAACAAAGAATTTGGTAACCTAAGCGTGAATGCTTTATTAGGTATGAATTTGCAGCAAAGAGAGTTAAATAGAAGAAGAGTAACGGGTTCTAATATTATTTCTAATGGCTTGAACTTAACAGATGCTACATCTACGCAAATAGTAAACAGAGATTTTTCTTCATTAAGAAGACTGTATGCAGTTTATACTAATGTGGTGTTGGGTTATAATGACTACTTGTATTTGACCTTAACAGGAAGAAATGATTGGTCTTCAACATTACCGCAAGGAAATAATAGCTATTTCTATCCATCAGCTAGTTTATCTGCTGTTGTTAGTGATATGGTTGATTTGCCATTGTTTGTTAATTTTTTGAAGGCAAGAGCAGCTGCTGCTCAAGTAGGTAGTGATGCTGATCCTTACAGAACAGGGGTTGTTTATAATATTGGCACACCATTTACGCCTTCAGGTGGAGCTCCAGTTAACAGGGCATCTTTGGGTAACAGATTGGGTAACCCTGATTTGAAGCCAGAGTTTACTTCTGAGTATGAATTAGGTTTTGAAGCTCAATTCTTAAACAGTAGAATCGGATTAGACGTCACTTATTTTAATAGAACATCTACTGACCTTATCTTAAATGCTGATTTGGCCAGATCTACAGGTTATGTTGATGAGGTAGTTAATGTGGGAGAGTTGAATAATGCTGGTTGGGAAATTGGTTTAGATATTACCCCAGTTAAGTTGAATAATGGTTTTGCTTGGAATTCTTACTTTGCATTTACTAAAATCAAATCTGAAGTTGTTGATGCTGGCCCAACTGGTGAACTGCTACTAGGTGGCCCAAGTAGCACATTAGGTACAGTATTTAGAAATGGCGCTCCTTATGGTCAGATTTTTGGTTCAAGTAATGCTAGAGATGAAGAAGGAAATCTTTTGATAGACAAACAAACTGGTTTACCTTTTGCTTTAGCCACATCTGATATTGTTGGAGATCCAAACCCAGATTTCACTTTGGGATGGACAAATACATTTACCTTCAAAGGAATAACCCTTAGAGCATTAGTTGACTGGAAACAAGGAGGAGATTTCTACTCGTTTACAGCCGCTTCATTGTTGCTAAGAGGTCAATTGAAAATATCTGAAGATAGAGAAGCTATTAGAGTTGTGCCTGGGGTATTAGGTAATACTCAGACTTTTCAGCCCACATTGGATGAAAATGGTAATAAAATCCAGAACACTATAGGCATATCTGCATTTGACTCACATTTTACTGATGGATGGGGAGCATATGGTCAAGATGAAGTGAATATATACGATGGTTCTGTTATTCGTTTAAGAGAGATCAGTTTAGGTTATAGCCTTCCAAAATCTTTGTTAGAAAAGACACCATTTGGATCTGCTTCAATTTCAATCTCTGGACGTAATTTATGGTTTAACGCTCCTAATCTTTTAGAAGGTCTTAATCTCGACCCGGAAGTATTAGGTGAAACACCAGATTCTAACGTTCAAGGATTTGAGTATGGTAGTG
>CAYGNU010000729.1:0-2227 GCA_964351175.1 uncultured Roseivirgaceae bacterium
CCACAGCATATCTCACCCCCAAAACTAAACACCCCTCTTCGTGCTCATGGTAAAGTGTGGCCTTTTCTATTTGAGGGAAATCGGAATTTAATGCTTTAATAAGAGGGTACGGAACATTAGGCTCAAAGTCTAAACCTGAAGAGGTATCTGATGATCGTGTTACACGACAGACATTATCTGAATGAAAATCATCAAAACTAAGCTCTGTAGTTATATGTAGATAGATCAACAGACTTCCTGTTATACCTATAGTAAGACCAATAACATTGATCAATGAATACCACTTACTTTTAATGATATTGCGAAAGGTGATTTTTATATAATTCTTAAACATAGTATTATTATTTATTCGTCTTTCAGGGCATTTACAGGATTAGCTATGGCCGCAGATATAGCCTTAAAACTGACCGCTGAAAGTGTAATTATTAAAGTGGCTACTAACGCCACTAGAAAAATACCAACTGTTAATGGTATGCGATATTCGAAATCGGCTAGCCAACTTTCTAAAAAATAAAATGCCACTGGTACTGCCAAAATAAAAGCTATAACGGTGAGCATTACAAAGTCCTTAGTTAGCATAACTACTACTTGATTGACACTGGCCCCTAACACCTTTCTTATTCCAATTTCCTTAATTTTTGAATTGACCATGAAAGAAATTAAGCCTAGAAGTCCGATAGCACCTATAGACAATGCAATGAATCCAAATGTAGAAAAGATCCTCCCTACGCGCTTTTCATTGTCATAAAACTGAGCAATATGATCATCCAAAAACTGATAGGAGAAGATCAAATCAGGAAAAGCAGCTTCCCACTCTCTCTTAAGGTGTTCAATCGAATTCTTATCAACACTTTTCATCCTCGCAGCACCATTAAAAAACAGTGAAGGCGAATAAGTGAATAATACTGGCTCAATACCCTCATGCAAAGACTTCGTGTTAAAGTCTTTTACCACCCCAACAACAACCCCATCATTTACACCCCAAAATTTCAAGGGCAATCCAATAACATCTCTTGGGTCTGTAAAACCCATTTTCTTTAATGCGGTTTCATTGATTAATACTTGGGTAGAATCAGCTTTTAAGTTATTTCCTGCAACTAGTTCGATATTATATATTGGGATATATGTGGTATCGATTACTTTAACTTGAGCACCTAATCTTTCAGCATCACCATTGAAATTATAATTAATATTAGTACCCCAGGTATTGTTAGATATTGAACCTGTGTTAGAGAATGAAATCAATTCTACATTATCATCATTATTCAATCTAGTTCTTAGTGCTTCTAATTTATCTTCGGTAACATACCCAGGGAGTGAAAACTCCACTACAGCTTCTGTTTGTAGGCCAATGGGCACATTTAAAAAATAATCAATTTGATTAGTGATCGCTACCACAACTATAATTAAGGCCTGAGCAATAAATAACTGGATTACAATCAGTGATTTTCTTAAAGAAACTCCTCCGGTATTTGCATTAAGCTTTTTCCCCTTCAATGCCTTAACAACATTATATCCTGATAAAATAAAGGCTGGATAAAGACTAGACAGAACGGTTACCAGAATGAATAAAATGACTAAAAATAATACTAATGAAAGACTGAATCCACTAGATGGTAATACAAAGCCAATCAAACTTTCTATTTGCAACAGTGCCACTTCAGAAAGACCTAAAGAAATGATAATGGCACTTAATGAGATTAGTGCAGTTTCTGCAATAAACTGCATAATCAATAAGCCTCGCGTACTTCCTAAAGTTTTTCTAACCCCTATTTCTTTAGTGCGCTTTGTAATTAATGCAGTATTCAAATTAATAAAGTTGATACATGCAGCTACTATTAGTAAAATACCAATGGCCATTAATGTGTAGACCGATTCCCATGAGCTGGCTCTACCTGACAATACATAGCGATCATTATCAAAATGCATCTCATTTAATGGCTGCAATAACACTTCAAAATCATCTGGATTTTTCCCTTTATGGTCATTGATATAGCCAGCGACATTTTCACTAAATTGATCATAAGAGACATTTTCCTTAGCTTTTACAAAAAACTGTACAGCAGAAGATGATGACATCCAATCATCCCAACCTCGTTTATCTTCTTCACCTAAATCAAATGAAATTAATACTTCAAAGGGTAAATCAGTATTGTTGGCGAAATCGGCTACAACTGGGCTTTACGTTAAGTGTTAGTCACCGTCGAAGGGTATTGCGGTGGCAATT
>CAYGNU010000730.1:0-2226 GCA_964351175.1 uncultured Roseivirgaceae bacterium
ATCTACTATTTCAAACCCCAAAGCTGCTTGATGATTTTGATCAGCAAAATAGACCGCCATTACGTAATCAATATCTGTAGTAGGTCTTTGAAAGATAGTTACACTATTTGTACCCGGTATGGTAAAATTACTGTAACTGGCAGATATAACCCGGCTATCTTGCATGAGATTTTCTTTAAAAGCTCCCAGATTGTTACCCAATCTACTTGTATTGGTTAATACGACGGATTGCTCTTTATTAATCCCAAGATTTCGATTCTGCATATATTGCAGCTGTTCATTTACCAGAATGGTGCATGATATCAATCCAATGGAGATAAAAAACTGTCCAACGACCAAAGATTGTCTTAATCGTCCACTTTTTGCTCCTTGTTGTATTTTTCCTTTAAGTACTTCTATAGGATTAAAAGCAGTTAAATACAGAGCGGGATAACTACCTGCTATAAATCCAATAACTATAATCAAACCCACCAAAGTCCCAAAAAACCAAGGCTCTGATATTATAGCGAAGGTAAGTTCTTTTCCCGAAAGGCTGTTAAAGAATGGCAACGTGAAATAAATCAAAACTATCGAAAATAAAGAAGCGATAAAGACATATGCCATTGATTCGATCAGAAACTGAATGATCATTCCTTTTCTCTCGCCACCCATTGTTTTTCGTAAACCTACTTCTTTCGCTCTGCTTGCTGCACTCGCAGTAGAAAGGTTCATAAAATTGACACATGCAATCACGATCAGAAAAACACCAATAATGGAGAAAATATAGATATACATAATATCTCCAGGTGGCTGAAAAGACATTTGTATATCTGGTGCATTAAGGTGTAAATCTCTAATTGCTACTTGGAAATACTTGTATTGATTTCCCTGCTCTCTCATTTGCTCCACACTGGCACCCATAAATTGTTCCAGCTCGGGACTAACGTATTTTAACACGAGTTCATCAAATGAAGCCTCTACTTGTTCCGGATTTGCAGTGGGGTGAATCTCTACATAGGTATTTATGCTATTATTAGACCATCCCGTATCCCTACTGTATGGAATGGACACGAAAGAAAGGAGCATATCAAACTGGAAATGTGAATTTGTAGGGGTATCGGCATTGATACCTGTTACTTCATATGCTGTCTGAGCATTGCCAACCAGAATAGTTTTTCCAATTGGACTTTCATTTCCAAAGTATTTTCGGGCAATCGATTCCGTTAATACCGCTTTATTCGGCCCTTTTAATACTGTTTTTGGATCCCCTTCAAGTAATTTATATCCAAAAAAATCATAGAAATTTGAATCTGCCCAAAAACCGTTCTTTTCGGTAAACGCATTAACATTGTACCTGAATACAATATCACCTACTGAATTTGTCCTTGTGGTGCTAACGATTCCTGGAATTTCTTCCATAATTGCGCTCGCTAAAATAGGCGGAGTAAAAATTCCTTTTATTTCCTGACTCCCGATTTTTCCCTCTAACCCAATTACATACTTATTCTCTACATTTGGCTGGAAGGTATCGTAACTGAGTTCATCTTGTATATAAATGATAATGAGAACCGCCGAAGTTATCCCAATTGCGAGTCCCAGAATATTTAAAAAGGAATAGAATTTTTGTCTAAGGATGTTTCGAAAGGCGACCTTAAGGTATATTTTAAACATAGTTTTCTGGATTGAAGTAATTGCTAAACCAAAAGAGCTACGCTTAAATCTAACTCTAGTTTCAATTCATAAAAAACCCCGACCAGCTTTCCACTAATCGGGGGTTTGTCCTGTTTCGTAATTAGTAAAGGCAACATAAAACTTTGTATATTATTCCAATGGAAAAAGTAGTACAAATAGTTGATTCTAGATCCAAGCATTCTGATAAAGAGTTTTGGATGAGTAAAACACCTTCCGAAAGAATCGCTGCCGTTGAAACTTTACGCCTTCAATACATTAAACTTCATGGTATTCAGCAAGGACTTCAAAGAATTTGTAGAATTACTTCACTCAAATGATGTAAAATATCTCGTTGTAGGTGGATATGCAGTAGCCATCTATGGACATCCCAGATTTACTGGAGATATTGATATCTGGATTGAGCCTACCGTTGAAAACAGTTTGAAAATGATTAACGTTTTTGAAGAATTTGGGCTCTCTTCTTTTGGTTTAAGCTCATCTGATTTTATAAAGCCGAATTTTGTTATTCAAATAGGTCGCCCTCCTTTTAGAATTGATATTCTTACTTCCGTTGAT
>CAYGNU010000731.1:0-2225 GCA_964351175.1 uncultured Roseivirgaceae bacterium
CCATAATAGGTGTTATTTATGCTGGTAAGGTTGGATCAAGCATGTCTAGCGGGTTGGGAACCATGAGAATAACCGAGCAAATTGATGCCCTTGAGGTTATGGGAATAAACTCAACGAGCTATCTTGTTCTTCCTAAAATTTTAGGATCATTACTTACCTATCCTGTTCTTGTAATTATTGCCGGTCTATTAAACATGGTTGGTGGCTATCTGGCAGGTGTGCTTACCGGTGTTATTACCCCATACGAATATATTTATGGATTACGTTTTGAATTCAATGCATACACCGTAACATTTGCCCTCATTAAATCAGTGGTTTTTGCTTTTTTAGTTTCATCTATTTCCTCGTTTAAGGGTTATTATACAAGCGGTGGAGCACTAGAAGTAGGTAAAGCTAGTACAGCTGCTGTAACACAAAGTGTGATTGCTATTTTATTGGCAGATTATCTCTTAGCCCAATTGTTATTATAAATGATTAGAGTAGAAAATATCACCAAGGCATTTGATGGCAAGGAAGTTCTTAAAGGAATTTCTGGAACTTTTGAGCAAGGTAAACCTAACCTAATTATAGGATCTAGCGGAACGGGCAAATCTGTATTACTAAAGTGTATAGTAGGACTTATTCAACCTGATGACGGTTTTGTATACTACAAGACCACGGAATTTACGTTTGCATCAAGGAATGATAAAACTGAGCTTCGAAGAGAGATAGGGATGCTATTTCAGGGAGGCGCATTATTTGATTCTAAAACAGTGGAACAAAATGTTATGTTTCCATTAGATGTTCTAACCAAAATGCCATTAGCAGAGAAGCTTGATCGAGTAAATTTCTGTCTAGAACGGGTTGGGCTTGCAGGTCAAAACAAGAAGATGCCTTCAGAGATTAGTGGCGGTATGCAAAAACGGGTTGGTATTGCTCGTGCCATTGTTAATAATAGCAAATACCTATTCTGTGATGAACCTAATTCTGGGCTTGACCCTCAAACTTCCATTCTGATAGATGATCTAATATTGGAAATTACCGAGGAATATAATATTACAACGGTTGTAGTAACTCATGATATGAACTCGGTAATGGGTATTGGTGAGAAAATCATGTTTCTATATCAAGGACATAAGCTTTGGGAAGGCAACAAAGATGACATTATGCAATCAGGTGTTAAGGAATTTGATGACTTTGTTTTTGCCAACAAAGTCATGCAGAAACTTCGTAAATAGCTCAGCTCCCGTAAAGAGTTAAAATTATATCTAGAAATTAAAAAAGGGCACTTACCTGAACGCGGCCTACATGCACTGGGGCATTATCTTCAGACTTACGCCCGTTGTAAGACAAGTTCAATTGCAAACCATTGGTAATTTTTTGCTGCCAATACACCATCCAAGTAATGTTAGTCCCTGGCCTGAGGGCATCGAGTAGATCATAACCAATAGAGCTATTTTCCTCCCCTTCAAAAGCAATGTTTACATATCTTAGTTGCGCACTAAAATTACTTTTGACGGCCTTATTGAGTCTTATTTCTCCAAGTATCTCATCCGAAAGAGCTGATTCATTAGACTCATTAGTCATTATATTATTTTTCTCAGTATATCTGTATTGCAAGCTCAGTCTAAAAGAGCTAGAAGGCTGCCAAGATATCTGAGGGCTTAACTGATAAATATCTAGTAAATAGTTTCGATCGATTAAAAAATCTGACGAAACCTCCTTAGTTCCCTTTTTGGAAAATAAATTAATACTGTATTGTCTGGCAATGTTAAATCTTAAGTTAGAAGAGTATTCAGAATTTGATCTTGACTCAAAACCATTACTAAGAAATTGCTTCAGAGAATTATCAAAATAAGTAACCTCAAAACCATAGACCGGATTTGCCCTATTGAAAAAAATGGTACTTCTAAGTGCGGTGCGATCAGATAATACTTCAGTTTGATCAATATCTTCGGCAAAAGCTAACAACCTCTTAGTAAGGTCGTCATCAGTAATTTTCTTATCAGATGACCAGGAGGTATTATTTGAGAACTTACTGATAAACTTTCTTACACCAGTACTCTGACGCCAACTTCGTGGAGCCTCGATATTAATTCTATAAATAAAAAGGTTTTGAAATGCCGTAACGAACTCATTCGAGGGAGTGAATATTTTAGCATAATTACGTTCGTCCACATTAATTGCCTCAAAGAATTCACCAAGTTCCTGTACTCCATCATTATTTAAATCTCTCCACGTATGGG
>CAYGNU010000732.1:0-2222 GCA_964351175.1 uncultured Roseivirgaceae bacterium
ATATGAAAGTAGATTTTAAAAATTTCGATGAATACCAAAGTAAATTGGGTTTGGTATTCCACGGTACTTTAGCAATACCGCTTTTACCCTTCGCTATTTTATTTCTTGAGATTAAAAACAGAGGGTATCATGGAATAATAGAGCCTGGTCTTTTGGCCAATGCGATAAATTATGCAATTCCATTTTTAAGTGGATTATTAGTAGCTCAGGGATTTAGTATATTGAAAAGAAAAGTTAGGCAAGTGGAAGAAATGAATACTTTGAAAGAAAAGCTAATGTTATATTATTCGGCAGCCGTGCCACTTTATATTTACGTTAGTGTTGCTTGTTTATTTCTTGCTATTGCACTTTGGGTTACCACGGCAGGCATCGTGATAGTGGCCTTTGTTATTATTTTGTTTGTGATGTCACTAAATCGACCAACGACAGCACGCTATGTTAAAATTTTAAAATTGAATAAGGAGGAAAAGGATATTATCATGAATCATAAAGATCAGGAGTTAGCCTGATTTGGCTAAAGTAGGGGTAGAGCCATAATATTATTGCTAAGAATAATAATCAGCGCCACAATAATTCCTGCAATAATGGTAAGTGTTGACTTGTTAAAATGTTTCATCAATTTCTGTTCTCCAATACAAGTGCCAAAGTATATAATATGACTTATTTCAATTTAAACCGTGTTTTTAACTTTTTTATTGAACGTTACTGTACAGTTGTTGTGTACGACTTTGAACATTCATCTTTAAGACACAAAAAAACAGATAATGGTTGTATCTAGAAGCCACTATATTTTTAGATGATTTTTTGAAAGCATGATTTCAGTCATTATTCCAACCTTAAATGAAGAAGTGAGAATTGCAGTTTTGTTAAGGCAATTGGAAGATATACCCTGTGTTCATGAAATTTTAGTGGTTGATGGTGGGAGTAAGGATTGCACTATAGAGCTAGTAAAGGATTTCAAAAAAGTAAAATTAATTGAAGGAGAAAAGGGGCGAGCTAATCAAATGAATTTGGGTTCAGAACATGCCCAAAATCCTTATTTATTTTTTCTTCATGCTGATTCTAATTTGTCTCAAGAATTAATTCAAGTCTTGCCAGATTTGATAAGACCTAATATCGCTGGGGCCTTTAAAATTACCTTTGATAAAGATGGTCTGGCCTACGGATTATACTCATGGTTTAGTCAATTTAATTTGAGTTTATTCACTTACGGTGACCAAGGACTTCTGATAGATAAGTCATTATTTGATGCCATGGGTGGATTTAAGAACATTCCTATCATGGAAGACCTAGATATTGTGAGAAGACTAAAAGGTAAAGTTGGCTTTTCAAAGTTTCCTCAAACGATCACAACGTCTTCTAGAAGATTTAAAGCCAATGGCGTTTATTACCAACAGATTGTTAACATATTATTGGTGATAGGCTTTTATTTACAAGTTAAACCTCAATTTTTAAGTCGCTTTTATCGGTATTGATCTCACTCTTGCCATATTTGTCGATAAGCTAAAATGAAGAAGGTTCTCATCATAACATATTACTGGCCACCAAGTGGAGGAGGAGGTGTGCAGAGATGGCTGAAGTTTGCCAAATACTTACCCCAATTTGGCTGGGAACCGGTGATCTTCACCCCTGAAAATCCAGATTTTGATACTAAGGATGAATCCTTAATGAAGGATGTTAATGATCAACTTGAAGTCATCAAACTACCCATTTGGGAGCCTTATAGTCTATTTGCAAAGGTAAATAAGGGTAAAAATTTTAAACAGGGTCTTGTCAGTAGTAATACTAAAAAATCATGGCTTACAAATTTGGCCTTATTCATTAGAGGAAATTTCTTCATTCCAGATCCGAGAAGGTTTTGGATAAAACCATCTATTAAATTTTTATCTCGAATAATTGAGGATAACCAAATTGATGTTGTCGTCACCACTGGACCTCCCCATAGCATGCATCTTATAGGGTTGGGTTTGAAAAAGATAGTGGACATAAAATGGGTGGCAGATTACCGTGATCCTTGGAGTAATTGGGATATGCTCAGTGAATTCAAAATGACTTCACTTGTTAAATCAAGACATAAAAATCTGGAAAAGCAGGTATTGGAAAATGCTGATAAAGTGCTGACCGTTAGCAATACTTGGGCCAAAGAATTTAAGGGTTTATACAATCGAAGCTATGAGGTAATAACTAATGGATTTGACGAGGATGATTTTAACATCGATTCA
>CAYGNU010000733.1:0-2216 GCA_964351175.1 uncultured Roseivirgaceae bacterium
GGAGAATTTCTCTTTTATATTAATTGCGTTCATGACTTAATTACTTTTAGTGTTGCTAGGAATTAAAATAACACCAATTCAGTCAGATAGAATAGCCCTTTGCCGATTAAATAATTTAAATTCATACTTATCAAGTATTAATATCTTGGCAGTTATATTTTTTCCATATTGAAGTATTAAACCTAAAAACACTGCTATGTTCTCCAACACTTCAACCAGAATCCTTGCATTCATCATATTATTCACTGCTGTTTTGACTAATGCCAATGGGCAAAAACTATCAGAAGAAAAACTAGATGATTTGGCAAAGGTGTATGCTCAAAAGTCTTTTCCCATGCTCAAAGAGTTACTGAGTATACCCAATGATGCTATTTACCCTGAGGATATTGAGAAGAACGTGATCTGGTGTGAAAAAGCTTTTGCAGACAGAAATTTCACGACCACCAGAATAGAAACAGCAACAGTGCCTCTGCTTCTGGCAGAGCGTAAGGTTAAAAAACCAAAGAAGACAGTACTCATCTATTTGCAGATTGATGGCCAGCCTGTAGACTCATCCAGATGGTTTCAGGACAGCCCCTATATTCCTGCCTTAAAAATGCAAGGTGCCGGTGGAAATTGGGGCGAAATAGATTGGGACAAAATCCAAAATTATAATGATGACTGGCGCGTATTTGCCAGGTCTACCTCTGATGCCAAAGGACCTGCTGCCATGTTTTTAGCTGCCATTGATGCCATTGATGATAATAAGATCAGTCCAAATTTTGATATTAAAGTCATTATGGATTTTGAAGAAGAGTTAGGCTCTCCAAGACTTCCGCAGGCAGTTACAGATAATACAGCCCTACTGAAATCAGATATGCTCGTAATTTTTGATGGACCAATGCACATCACCAACAAACCCACTTTAGTTTTTGGTGCCAGAGGTATTGCCACCATTCAATTAACTACTTATGGGCCGATTGCACCACAGCACAGTGGACACTATGGCAACTATGCTCCAAACCCTGCTTTTAGACTTTCGCAGATTTTAGCATCTATGAAAGATGATGAAGGAAAAGTAACCATTCCTGGTTATTATGATGGTATCACCATTGATGCTGAAACAGAGAAGATATTAAAAGCCGTACCAGATGACGAGCAAGAGATTCAGGAAAGAATGCAAATAGGAAGTACAGATAAAGTGGGACGTTATTATCAAGAGAGCATACAATACCCTTCATTAAATATAAGAGGCATGCAATCAGGATGGATTAATGAAGAAGCACGCACCATAATACCTAGCTGGGCTAGAGCTGAACTTGATTTAAGGCTTGTGCTAGAGTCTGACCCGGAAAGACTGGTTGGGCTTGTTAAAAAGCATATTGAAGGCCTTGGTTACTATATCACGGAGAATGCACCTACAAAAAAAGAGAGAATGTCGCATGAAAAGGTAGCCTCATTTACGTATGAGATTTCTTACCAATCATTCAGAACAGATTACAACACAGACCTTGGCATTTGGCTTAAGGAATCATTGAAAAATGCTTATGGTGAAGATCCGATAATGGAGAGAATGGCCGGAGGCTCTATCCCTATCTCTCCTTTTGTGACTACATTAGATATCCCTGCAGTGTCTGTGCCTACCGTAAACAGAGATAACAATCAGCATAGCCCTAATGAAAATATTAGGTTGGGAAATTATAGAGATGGGATTAAAACAATGATTGCCATTCTGGCTCAGAAGCTTTAAATGACAACAACATTTTTAAAAAAATCTTGTAATTTTAATTTGGCAGCAAGTTCAACATAAAAAATAACTAACATATATTGTTAACTGACTGAAAGTGCAGCACGCACTTTATTGTTCCAAAATACTGGATTTATGATAATAAAAAACATCAACCATTCGGCAAATAAATTCATTCTTTCATTTTTATTAATTTGGGTTATTGGGTGCAGTGATGAGTCTTCAAATGACGTCCCTCCAAAAGAGGACGAGCCTAACTCAACTTTACTAACTAACCAAAAAATTAGCATTAATGGCACGAACAGAATTTATGATGTTTTTCTTCCATCCTCTCACGACAATTCTTCAGAACTTCCAGTAATTTTAGATTTACACGGCTTTAGTTCTAATGCTAGTGAACAACGTGATATTTCGGATTTCACTGATTTGGCTGAAGAAAATGATTTTATAATGGTTTCGCCTCAAGCACTTGCGACCGGTGCTAACTGCC
>CAYGNU010000734.1:0-2210 GCA_964351175.1 uncultured Roseivirgaceae bacterium
AATATTTAGCCGTGCAGGAAAGTGCGCTTATCTCAGATGCCGTTTCGTCAGCCGATGCAGTTGGATACTGGCAGTTCAAAGACTTCACAGCTCGTGAAGTGGGTATGCGCGTAGACTCCAAGGTCGATGAGCGTAAAAATATTGTGTCTGCCACTAGAGGTGCCGCCAAGTACTTCAAAATGAACAATTTCTACTTTAAGAATTGGATCTACAGCATCAGTGCTTATCAAGCAGGGCGAGGTGGTGCGAGCAAATATGTAGAAAAGGAGAACTTCGGATCAGACAAACTGACCATTACCAAAAAAACGCACTGGTATGTACTGCGGTTTATTGCTCATGTCATAGCATTCCAAGATGAAGTAGGTGGAGGGCACAGTAAAGGACTGAAACTTGGTGAGTACACCAAAGGAGAAGGTAAAAGTCTGGAACAAATTGCCAACGATCAAAAGCTGGATGTTAACCTAGTAAAAGATTACAATAAATGGCTCCAGCACGGGCGCATCCCTGATGACAGGGTCTATACAGTTATCCTTCCTACTCTTGGAAAACTACCTAAAGATAAAGATGAACAGGTGGACGAAAGACCACTCACAAGGATCATTGAAAGTTCCGAAGAAAAAGATGTGTACCCAGATGATTTGGGTGTAACCAAGGAGCTCAAGACTATTTTCATTAGACTAAATGGCTTATCTGCTGTAATGGCTGGTAAAGAAGATAACGTGGTGAAACTGGCGCTCAAAGCAGGAATAGGCAGTTCACAATTGATCAAATACAACGACCTAAAACCTACGCAGACCATAGTAACAGGTGAGATTTACTACACCAAAAGCAAACGGAGCAGATCGGCAGTGAGATTTCATACGGTCCAGTATGGCGAAACACTCTGGAGCATCTCTCAGAAGTATGGAATTAAAATCAAGAGCCTTGCGCGGAAAAACCGAATGGCTGTAACGGAAAAAGTAAAACCAGGAAGAGTCCTCTGGCTTGGAAAAAAACGTCCAAAAAATACAAATATTGAGTATCGGAAAGTAGCCCAACCAGCCAGCAAACAACCCGTGAAAGCCAAGCTACCGGTGGTAAATAGCGTTAAAAAAGAAGCACCTGAAATAATAGAAACAAAGCCAGTCATAAAAGAAGAGCCCAAACCCGTTATCAAACCTATCCCGCAGAAAGAAGTAGAAGTAGCACCAGTTGATCTCCCTTCAATTGAAGACACCAGTCCTTCTACGGTGGAACATGTCGTTCAAGCAGGAGAATCTCTCTGGGCTATTGCTAAAAAATATGGGGTTGAATTGGATCAACTAAGAGCAATCAATGGCCTTAATGCTGAGTCCGTTTTAGGTATTGGTCAGACACTACTGACGAACACCCTGAATAATTTGACGGAAGAGGATGAGGAACGTTTTAAGGACGAAACCCCGACAACCACTTCATTTCACGAAGTACAGCCAGGTGAGTCGCTCTGGGCGATATCAAAAAAATACGATATCACGGTTGATGAATTGCGACAATGGAACGGGTTAAATATAGAATCAACGATTAATCCAGGACAAAAACTGCTACTGCAAGTGGAGATAGATCAATATCAGAAACCTGAAAAATTCGAGTTATATACCGTCAAAGCTGGTGATAGTCTCTACAAGATCAGTAAGGATTTTGATGTCACTATAGATGAGATTATGCTCTGGAATGACATGACATCTCAGACGCTATCAGTCAGTCAAATCATCAAAATAAAGCGTCAGTAACAACCAACTATTTAGGATCAACCCAAAATCTGGCTACTCAGGCACTGACCAGATCCAAACTAAGAGGCTTCTGAAGGAATGTCCTAGCATTGAGTTGGAGGACATCATCCTTATACGCTACATTAGAAGACATAGCGATCACATTCGGCAAATCTAGAGGGAGTCGCAGAATATCCAAACCATTCATTTCTGGCATCTCAATATTCAAAAGTAAGACATCCGGTTTTTCCTGTTGGATGGCATCAATACCCTTCATAGAATTGGTAAAGGAATGAACGGAACATTTCACATCAGAACGATTGAGAATTCCCTCTAACCACATGATGCAAATTGGATCGTCATCTATGGCCATTATTTTAAGTTCTTAGCTTAGCAACATCAAGCTGCAATAAAACATCATGAACTGGCGTGCTACCTAAAAATAATGGCTCAACAAGTAAAAACCTTCGGCAAATAATTGAG
>CAYGNU010000735.1:0-2204 GCA_964351175.1 uncultured Roseivirgaceae bacterium
CTTTGAAAGGACATTTCGCGAAAGCTAACACTACTCCTAAAAAGGAAGTGATCGAATTCAGAGATTTCCGTGAGGAGTTTACTGGCCCTATTCAATTAGGTCAGGTCATTAATGTGGCCGATGTATTTGTAGAAGGTGACTTTGTTGATGCTATCGGTACTTCTAAAGGTAAGGGATTCCAAGGCGTTGTGAAAAGACACAATTTTGGTGGTGTAGGTCAAGCAACTCACGGTCAGCATAACAGACTAAGAGCTCCTGGTTCTGTCGGTGGTGCTTCTTATCCTGCAAGAGTTTTTAAAGGCATGAGAATGGCTGGAAGAACTGGAGGTGACAGAGTTAAGCTTATGAACCTGAAAGTAATGCAAATTTTACCAGAAAAGAATTTGATCCTTGTAAGTGGGTCAGTTCCTGGTGCTAATAATTCAACTGTAATTCTTGAGAAATAATGAGTATCTCAGTAGTAAAATATACAGGTGAAGATACCGGTAGAAAAGTAACACTTTCAACTGAAGTGTTTGGTGTCAAACCTAATGATCACGCAATCTATCTTGATGTAAAGCAATTCTTAGCTAACCAAAGACAGGGTACACACAAGTCAAAGGAAAGAGCTGAAATTAGTGGTTCAACAAGAAAGATTAAGAAGCAAAAGGGAACTGGTACTGCCAGAGCAGGTAGTATTAAGTCACCTGTTTTCAGAGGTGGAGGCCGTGCATTTGGTCCTCAACCAAGAAATTACTCTTTCAAGTTGAATAAGAAGTTGAAAGAGGTGGCTAGAAAATCTGCGCTTACTTATAAGGCTTTAGAAAAGAGCATAGCAATTGTAGAAGATTTCAACTTTGAAGCTCCTAAGACAAAAGAATATTTGAAAATGTTAAGTGCACTTGCACTAGCTGATAAAAAGACTCTTTTGGTGCTTCCTGAAGCAAATAAAAGTGTTGCACTTTCTGGAAGGAATATTCAGAATACCAAAGTAGTTATGGCTAATATGCTTACTACTTATGATGTGCTAAATGCTGACAACTTGATCCTTAGTGAAGGGTCAATTGAGAAGATTGATAACCTATTGAAGAAATAATATAATGAGCATATTAGTAAAGCCATTGGTTACAGAAAAGGTGTCCGCTTTAAACGAAAAAGGCAAGTATGGTTTCGTAGTAAATCGAAAAGCTAATAAAGTGGAAATAAAGAAGGCTGTAGAAAAGATGTACGGTGTTACTGTTGAGGGTGTTAATACAATGAACTACCTCGGTAAAGCTAAGTCTAGATTTTCTAAGTCAAGAATGATATCAGGAAGAGCTTCTTCTTTTAAGAAAGCTATTATTACGGTAGCAGACGGTGATATAATCGATTTTTACAGCGAGATATAATTTAGCATAAGATGGCGATTAAAAAAATGAATCCGGTTACACCCGGACAGAGATACAGAGTAGCACCAGCTTTTACGGAGATTACTAAATCTACTCCTGAGAAGTCTTTGGTTGTTATAAAGAAAAGATCTGGAGGTAGAAATAATACTGGAAAAATGACGATGCGCTACTTAGGTGGTGGTCATAAAAGAAAATCCAGAATTATTGATTTCAAAAGAAATAAATTTGACATCCCTGCTACAGTGAAGTCAGTAGAGTACGATCCAACAAGATCAGCTCGTATTGCTCTTCTTTACTACGCAGATGGTGAGAAAACATATATTATTGCTCCAGAAGGAATTACAGTTGGTCAGACAGTAATTTCAGGCGAGAATGTTGCACCTGAAGTTGGAAATACGCTTCCTTTAAGTAAGATTCCATTGGGTACAATCATTCACAACATTGAGTTAAAACCAGGCAGAGGTGGATCAATGGCTAGAAGTGCTGGTACATATGTGCAGCTTTTGGCAAGGGAAGGAAAATATGCCACGGTGAAATTACCATCGGGTGAGACAAGAAAAGTATTAGTTACTTGTCTTGCAACTATAGGCTCAGTTTCTAACTCAGATCACATGAACGTGAATCTAGGTAAGGCTGGAAGAAATAGATGGTTAGGAAGAAGACCTAGAACAAGAGGTGTTGCGATGAACCCTGTTGATCACCCAATGGGCGGTGGTGAAGGTAAGTCATCTGGAGGTCACCCTAGGTCAAGAACTGGTCTTTATGCTAAAGGTAAAAAGACAAGAACTCCTAAGAAGTATTCAAATAATCTAATCATTAGTAGAGGTAAGAAATAAT
>CAYGNU010000736.1:0-2200 GCA_964351175.1 uncultured Roseivirgaceae bacterium
GGGACCTTAGCTGTAGGTCTGGGTTCTTTCCCTCTCGGATTTGGACCTTAGCACCCAAACCCTCACTGTGTGGTATATTTATTAGCATTCGGAGTTCATCTGGATTTGGTAGGATTTGACTCCCCCTAGTCCAATTGGTAGCTCTACCTCTAATAAACTAAACCCACACGCTGCTCCTAAAAGCATTTCGGGGAGTACGAGCTATCTCTCAGTTTGATTGGCCTTTCACCCCTACCCACAAGTCATCCAAAAACTTTTCAACGTTTACTGGTTCGGTCCTCCATGTAGTGTTACCTACACTTCAACCTGCTCATGGGTAGATCACAAAGTTTCGCGTCTGCCACTGCTGACTAAGCGCCCTGTTAAGACTCGCTTTCGCTCCGGATTCGTTCCTTAAGAACTTAACCTTGCCAACAACGACAACTCGTAGGCTCATTATGCAAAAGGCACGCCGTTACCCCACTAAAGGGCTCCGACCGCTTGTAAGCGCACGGTTTCAGGTACTATTTCACCCCCTTACTCAGGGTACTTTTCACCTTTCCCTCACGGTACTGGTTCACTATCGGTCTCTCAGGAGTATTTAGCCTTACCGGATGGTGCCGGTGGATTCAGACGGGATTTCTCCGGTCCCGCCCTACTCAGGATACTACTAGGTAATACAACTTTACTCGTACAGGACTTTCACCTTCTATGGTTGACTTTCCCAAGTCACTCCGATTCGTTTGTATAGTCCATATTGTAGTCCTACAACCCCGCAACAGCCGTAACTGTTACGGTTTGGGCTGTTCCCCGTTCGCTCGCCACTACTTAGGGAATCACTATTGTTTTCTATTCCTCCGGGTACTTAGATGTTTCAGTTCTCCGGGTTCACTCCATAAATGGTAACTGGTCTTCAACCAGCTGGGTTGCCCCATTCGGAAATCTGCGGATCACAGCTCTTGTGCAACTCCCCGCAGCTTATCGCAGCTTAACACGTCCTTCTTCGTCTCTGAGAGCCAAGGCATCCCCCGTACGCTCTTATCTACTTTCTTAGTAACGATAAACTCGCTCTTATTTCTCTCTCGTTTGATCTGTCTTTCGACTGATCAGTGAATGAATCTTTTACAAAATGTCAATGAACTTTTATTCTGGTCTACAGATCACTTTCAATAGTCGACAGCTACTTCGACCTACTTAATTATAATCATCCAGATTAGGCACCTCACGGTACTGGTAATTAACTTTTTAACTACCGTATTATTTTACACCTATCTCCTATCTCTAAACCTTTCACCCAATTCAGTTCGATCAAATAAAATCTCCCTAATCAAACCAAGTGGAGGATATCGGATTCGAACCGATGACCCCCTGCGTGCAAGGCAGGTGCTCTAGCCAGCTGAGCTAATCCCCCAGAAGTAGTCCCGGGCAGACTCGAACTGCCGACCTCTACATTATCAGTGTAGCGCTCTAACCAGCTGAGCTACGGGACTGAGTACTGTGCTTTACAGTTGAACTCATTAGGTGCTCAACCTATCATTCCTGATGTCAATCATCAGAACATTTAAGCGCTCTAACAACCTGAGCTTCAAGCCCGGAGTAGGTAACAATGTCAATAAACAAAACAGACACTTCTTGTCTGTCTTTCTATCCTCTCTAAAACAATTAACCCTTACGGATCAATCATCTATCTAGCGAATTCTAATACCTAGAATAAATGTAAGCAACAAACTACTCAGTGAGTCAATCATAACCAAAGTCTCCAGAAAGGAGGTGTTCCAGCCGCACCTTCCGGTACGGCTACCTTGTTACGACTTAGCCCCAGTCGCTGGTTTAACCCTAAATAGCTCCTAGATGGTTACTATCTTCAGGTCCTCCCAACTCCCATGGCTTGACGGGCGGTGTGTACAAGGTCCGGGAACGTATTCACCGCGCCATTGCTGATGCGCGATTACTAGCGATTCCAGCTTCATGAGGTCGAGTTGCAGACCTCAATCCGAACTGAGAAAGGTTTTTTGAGATTGGCATCACATTACTGTGTAGCGACCCTCTGTACCTCCCATTGTAGCACGTGTGTAGCCCTGGACGTAAGGGCCATGATGACTTGACGTCGTCCCCTCCTTCCTCTCTGCTTGCGCAGGCAGTCTTCTTAGAGTCCCCATCATTACATGCTGGCAACTAAGAATAGGGGTTGCGCTCGTTGCGGGACTTAACCCAACACCTC
>CAYGNU010000737.1:0-2197 GCA_964351175.1 uncultured Roseivirgaceae bacterium
GAGGGAAGAGCCGACCCAAGAATTACTAACCTGATTAATATGGCTGACGTCTTTGGAACTTCCGTTGATATACTTATCAATAAAGATGTGAGTAGGCTTGATGAATCGGAGTTAGTGGTTAGTAAATATAAGAGAGGTAAAGAAGTACTAGCAATTACTGTTGATGAAAATCAAAAGGAGAATATTGAACTGGTTCCTCAAAAAGCTGCTGCTGGTTATCTTAATGGATATGCTGATAGAGAATTTATCCAAGAGTTGCCAAAGTTCAAATTGCCAATGCTGCCGTCAAATGCTACTTATAGAGCATTTGAAATTACAGGAGATTCAATGCTTCCAATTCTGCCGGGCACAATCATAATAGGCGAATATATTGATGATATTCGCGACATCAAAAATGGTAAGACTTATGTTCTGGTAACTAAAAGTGAAGGTATCGTGTATAAGCGTGTTTTCAATTACATTAATGATAATGGTAAGCTATTCTTAGTATCAGACAATCGTAATTATGCTCCGTATCAATTAGATGCTGAAGATATACTTGAGGTTTGGGTAAGCAAAGCGTATATCAGTGTTCAATTTCCTGATGCCAATGCTACTAATGAAGTTTCTACAGAACAACTTGCTTCAATTGTACTTGATCTTCAAAAGGAAATTGTAAGACTCAAAGAGGAAACTAAACGGTAGTTTTAGTGACTATAGGATAATCTATATTCCTAATTATTTTACCTGTAGGAGTTTCTTCAAATTTGCTGATAACATGAATTTCTTTAGGTTTTTCGTACTTAGGCAGCCTTGATTTTAATCCTTCCTTAAGTTTCTGAATAGTAGTAGAGGCCACATTGCCTTCAATAATTAAAATCACCTTTTCTCCTAGGCTATCATCTTTAATGCCTTTAATTATGAAGCGATTTATCATTTTAAACGAATTGAAAATTTCGACAAGCATATTTTCAACTAGTTCAATTTGTACCTTAATTCCTCCTGTATTTATTATATTATCAATTCTACCCAACCATTTGAATGTGTTTGAACTAATTAACTCAACTCGATCATTAGTAACAACTAATTCATTATTGGTAACTGGAGCTTTTATAGTGAGACATCCCCTTGTATCCAGGTTAATATTCACACCGTCTAGTGTAGTGAAGTAGTTCTTGACAGATTGTTTACTTAAAAGTTGAAGTCCAATATGTGAAACAGTCTCAGTCATCCCGTAGGTAGAGTAAATATTATTATTGAAGCTTTTTATTACTTTCTTTACCTTATGACTTACTTCACCACCTCCAACAATAATATTAGTGATTGACTTTATTTTTTTGAGGGATTCTTTATTGCCTAATGCGTTGGCAAGCTGCAATGGTACAAGTGCAGCAAAATCAATTTGATCGTGAATAGCTTCAAAGGGAGATGAGGCTGGTTCAGTCACTACTAAATTCATTTCATTCATTAATGATCTAACTATCATCATCTTTCCACCAATGAACGATGGATTCATACAGAGTAATGCAGTTGATTGAGGTTTTAGTCCCAATGCCTTCAAGGTCATCTGAGCACTATGCTGCATTTGGTTGCGTGAGATAGTTATTTGCTTTGGTTTGCCTGTTGATCCTGATGTTTGGAATTCAAAACTTTGCTGAACAGACTGCCAAGAATTGATAAACTCAATAACCTTCTTTGAGTTTAATGTAGAGGGGGTAAAGTTATCCAAATTTTGAAGTGCGAACTTTTGCCCTTCAATTTTTATCCATGCCATTAAATATTTTTCAAATCTTTCTCAAGTCTGTCGATAATAAAATCCTTGACTTCGCTCTTACCACAAACTTCAGCAACTGTTTTAGCAACCTTTACGGCTGTATTTTTGAGCTCTGGGGTTAATTGTGATTTGTGAGTCCTGAGTTCAAATAAAGCTTCATTGTAAGCATGTTCAAGAGTAGGGTGCAGTTTTTCATCGAGTATCTCGAAACGACTCTCAGCAGACCAAGCATCGTATTTTAATTCTTTTTCAATAATATCAAAAAAGGCCTTTTTTTCTTCCAATTTTAGACCGTCACCAGCTTTCGCAACCAGATAAGCTAGTTCGCCTATAGCTCTATAAATTTCAAGTATATCAAACATAGACATCAAATTATAAAAGCAATATATTCATTTGAGGTTCTTAATATCTGAGTGGCAGTGCTCTAACATAGAATGATGGGCG
>CAYGNU010000738.1:0-2196 GCA_964351175.1 uncultured Roseivirgaceae bacterium
TGTCAATATTCACTTCTTTATTTCCCTTCTCAGCATCCTTAAACATTTGCGCACCACCGGCACCACAGCAGAAGCCTTTAGTTTTGCATCGCTTCATCTCAACAAGTTCAGCATCTAATGCTTCCAGTACTTCTCTTGGTGCCTCATAGATATTATTGGCTCTGCCTAAATAGCAAGAATCGTGATAAGTGATTTTTCTTCCTTTAAATTCCCCACCGCCTTTCATACCCACTTTACCCTCATTGATTAACTGCTGAAGAAAAGTTGAGTGGTGAATTACTTCATAATTACCTCCTAATGCAGGATATTCATTCTTGATAGTATTAAAACAATGAGGGCATGCTGTAACTACTTTCTTTACATTGTAACCATTCATCACCTGAATGTTAGCTACCGCCTGCATTTGAAATAGAAACTCGTTACCAGCTCTTCTCGCGGGGTCACCAGTACAAGTCTCTTCAGGACCTAGAACAGCAAAAGATGTTCCTACCTTGTTCAAGATTTTTACAAAGGCCTTCGTTACACTCTTATATCTGTCATCAAAAGAACCTGCACAGCCTACCCAAAATAAGATTTCTGGACTCTCTCCTGAACTGGCCATCTCGGCCATAGTTGGTACTTTATATGTAGTATCGCTCATTTTTTTATTCGTATTTAGTAGTCGTTATCAAGTACAAAGAGGAGCTCATCTGTGAAGTCCTTTGCCTTGATTCAAACTTTTATTATCCTTCTTTCTTTTCTGTTTTCAAATCATTAGCCCAATTGAACCTATCTGTTGGTGGAAATTTCCATGGGGCAAAACTTGTTTCTATGTTTTGGAACATCGAGTTCCATGAAGCCGGAGAGCCAGATTCCTCCATAGCTACATACCTGCGCATTTCCAATATAATTTCCAGTGGATTGATATTGACAGGGCAGGCCTCTACGCAAGCATTACAACTTGTACAAGCATTGATCTCTTCTTTAGTAATATAATCACCCAATAAAGACTTACCATCTTCTAAACCTGGCCCGCCTTTATCGAGGCTATTGCCTACCTCCTCAGCGCGGTCACGCACATCCATCATTATTTTTCTAGGTGATAACATTTTGCCTGTCTGATTCGCTGGGCATTCAGCAGTACATCTTCCGCACTCCGTACATGAATAGGCATTCAAAATATTCTTCCAAGTCAAGTCATTTACATCCTTGGCTCCAAATCTTCCTATCTCTGCCGGAGGTTCACTGCTGGCTTCAGTAGGAATACCTAACATCATATTTACCTCATTGGTAACAGCGTCCATATTATTCATCTGACCCTTTGGGTTAAGATCTGAATAATAAGTATTAGGGAAGGCCAACCCAATATGCAAATGCTTAGAGTAGGTGATGTAAATAGCAAAACCTAAGATGCCAACGATATGAAACCACCATGCGCCACGCTCAACAATCAATAATATTCCAGTACTAAAATTCTCAAACAGTGGAATCAGCATTGAACTGAAAAACAATGAGCCGGTAGCATGAAATTTCTCAGGCATACTTGTTTGAAGTATTTGGTCTGCAGCATTCATGGTAAGTATGGCGATCATCAAAACAATCTCTATTACCAAGATCAGGTTAGCATCTAAAGTAGGCCATTTCTTCATCTCTGGTGAATGAAAACGTTTGACTTTTAAGACATTTCTTCTGGTCAAGAAGACAACACAAGATAATAAGACTGCAACTGCTAAGAATTCGAAGATGTTCATCAGAACATTGTAAAACCCTCCGAGATATGGTGCAAATAATCTATGCGTTCCTAAAACACCATCGAGGACAAACTCCAAAACCTCAAGGTTGATAACTAAAAATCCAACATATAGAAATAAATGTAAAATCGCAGGAATAAGCTTTTTAAACATTTTCTTTTGACCCAAGGCCACCAGTAACATGTTGTTTAACCTATCCGATTTATTATCCGAAAGATCCACATCCTTACCCAGAAGTATGTTTTTCCTGATCCTCGAAATTCTTTTAGATAAGATGAAAGCCGCAGCTCCAACCACTATCAAAAAAATCGCCTGTTGTAGAAATTGCATAGTTGAGATATTTATTATCTATAATTTTAACAAAAAAATTTGCACCAAATACAAAATTCTATAAGTTTGCATCCACTTTTAACGGTGCTGTAGCTCAGTTGGTAGAGCATCGGACTGAAAATCCGTGAGTCGGTGG
>CAYGNU010000739.1:0-2195 GCA_964351175.1 uncultured Roseivirgaceae bacterium
CTCTTAACTGACATTCTTTAACATCGAAAACGGGTTTCCCGAGCTCGTAGCTCACGTACTCAAGCACTGCTTTACCTGAGTAGCTAACAATTGGGAATACAGATTTGAATGCGGCATGCAAACCCTGATCAATGCGGTTTTCTACTGGAGTACCGGATTGGGTAAACTGCCTGTAAGAATCTACTTGAATGGACAATAAATAGGGGATGTCCATTGCGCTCGGCAGCTTACCGAAATTCTTACGAATACGCTTTTTCTCTGTATACGAATAGGCCATGTTGTGTTCCTAGCGTTGTGTACTTTAGGTCTTAACTATTTGCAGACAATTCTGCTACTAGTGATCCCGAAATCGATTTAGATCTGAAATCACTGATCTTAGCTGATCAACCAGCTAATAAAATTAGTGCACGACCAACACCAGACGACCAACTACATCGTCTGGTGAAAGTCGTTCTTGCAAAGCTTAAGTTATTACTTAAGCTCAACAGTTGCGCCAGCTTCTTCCAATTGCTTCTTGGCTTCTTCAGCTTCAGCTTTTGGAGCAGCTTCTTTAACAGTTGCAGGTGCGCCGTCAACCAAGTCTTTCGCTTCTTTAAGACCAAGACCAGTGATTGTGCGAACAGCTTTAATGACGTTAACTTTCTTATCACCAGCAGAAGTTAGAACGATGTCAAAATCGTCTTTCTCTTCAGCTGCAGCTGCTTCACCAGCAGCAGCAGGAGCTGCAACTGCAACTGCCGCAGCAGCTGATACACCAAATTTTTCTTCCATTGCTTCAACTAGACCAACCACGTCCATTACAGACATCTCGGCGATTGCTTCTAGAACTTCTTCTTTAGATAGAGCCATGACTCTTATCTCCTATTTAAAAATTATTGAATAAACGTTAATCAAAGGAATTAAGCTGCTTCTTTCTTTTGGTCTCTTACGGCAGCAACGGCTCGCGTTACTTTCGATGGGACCTCGTTGATCGTTCTTGTAAGCTTCGTGACTGGCGCTAACATAACGCTCATCAACATGGACAACGCCTGATCGTGAGTAGGCAACTTCGCCAACACGTCGATCTGATTTGCGTCCAGCAACTTACCACCAACAGAAAGGGCCTTGATTTCGAATCTGCTGTTTTCTTTAGCAAAGTCCTTTAGTACACGCGCTGCGGCACCTGGATCTTCTTGAGAAAAAGCCAATATCGTCGGACCAACTAGTGCTTCTCGTATGCATTCAAACTCAGTTTCCGCTACTGCTAACTTGAGCAAAGTGTTGCGAACAACACGTAGGTAAACGTTGTTTTCTCTTGCAGACTTACGAAGCGCAGTCAGCTCGCTGACAGTTACTCCACGATAATCCGCGAGAACTGCAGACAAGGCACCACTAGCAGCTTGATTGACTTCGGAAACGATTTGTTTCTTGTCTTCCAATCGGATTGCCACTATGCAAACTCCTTATTATTCAGCTATTGCTAGCCTTAAAGGCACCCCAAAGGGCACCAACTTAGTTCGGTGATTTAAAATACTTCCCAGTGGGCAGTATCGGGCTTCACCATCTGCGTAGGACATTAAGAGCTGGCAAGCCAACTCACCTACGGTCTTTGACAGCCTTGTCTAACTAGAGACAAAACCCCAAAGTCGAGAGAGAGGCAGCAAGCTGCCCCTCGAAATTTCTATGCTATGAAACGAGCGGAGAATGATCTATTTGAATGCCCGGACCCATGGTCGAAGAAAGCATTACTTTCTTGAAGTAAACTCCTTTTGCAGAGGCTGGCTTTGCCTTTTTAAGGTCAGACAACAATGCTTCAAGGTTTAATTTGATCGCATCACTTTCAAAGCCAATCTTGCCAATACCACCATGAATAATGCCGTTCTTGTCAGTTCTGTAACGAACCTGACCTGCTTTAGCATTCCTAACCGCAGATTCTACATCTGGAGTCACAGTGCCTACTTTTGGGTTAGGCATAAGACCGCGTGGGCCTAAGACCTGTCCTAAAGCACCAACAACTCGCATGGCATCTGGAGTGGCAATAACAACATCGTAATCAAGATTGCCGGCCTTCATAGACTCAGCAAGATCTTCAAAACCGACCACATCTGCGCCAGCGGCTGTTGCCTTTTCTGCATTTGCGCCTTGAGCAAAGACCGCTATGCGAACATCTTTACCGGTACCTGAAGGCAGCAACGTGGAACCGCGCACTACTTGAT
>CAYGNU010000740.1:0-2177 GCA_964351175.1 uncultured Roseivirgaceae bacterium
CACAGGCCCAATACCACCTCTTTAGATTTATAAGATAGTTTTATCCTTATCCTATCAAAACGTGACTTCCAACTCTACCACCAACGGACGATGGTCAGATGTAATAGGTTCATTTAACAACCTAGCGCTTTTATTTTTAAATTTCACAAGGTTAGTATCTCGATAAATGACGTGGTCAATTTCAAGTTTGTTTTCACCTTGAAAACTCAAATTATCTTCTCCTTTTTTTACAAACACAAAACCTTGCTCCTCAAAATATTTCATAGTTGGTGATTCAGGGGTACAGTTGAAATCACCAGTGATGATGGCTGCTTTGTTTAATGTATTGATGTAGTTCACTAAGACTTTGGCCTGACTTAAACGTATTGAGCTTCCTTCTTGCTCATTAGTCCAATCAAAATGAACGTTCGCAAATACAATATTACAATTTTTAGATAGTTGTACCTCTTGAACAATCGATACGCGAGGTTCGTATTTTGCATCGGGTAACTGCAACACCTTTGTTGAAATTATTGGTTTTGCAGACAGGGTTGCCATACCGTATTCACCACCTTGATAGTACATAAACTTGCCAAAGACTCCCTCCATATTTGTTTTTTGAGATAAGTAGTCTGTTTGATTAAGACTATCTGAGCGCAAACAAAAGTTATCGATTTCCTGTAATCCACATAAGTCAGGTGCTTGCGATTTTATGATTTGAGCTGAGCGAGATAAATCCAAAAGTGTATCCAACCCTTCTCCATGTCGGATGTTGTACGACATTATTTTTACATTGATAGTTCGCTCTTTACTGGTATTACAAGCGGTGATAAAAACGAAACATAGGAGAATATATACAATTCTTTTCATTGTTATGTTTCTTTTAACGGGTTACTAACGACTATGTAAGCGCAGTGAGAGAGATAGCGAGCATTGTCGTTTACATTTTGTTAGGCGGAAGGTAGCCTTACTTAAAAATGAAGCCTTACCAGTTATCGGACCACTCTAAATACAACTTTTTATCTAAAATATCTACACTTCTAGGTCGGGGATTTCCTTGCTAAGTAATGCTAGGTTCGATATTTTGCTTTTTTGGCAACAAGCATTAAGGTTTATTAGGAGAATTAAGATTAGTAAATTTTTAAAATGCTTTAGATATTTAATTTTTTTCATGTTGATCAATAGTTTGATTGTTGCCTCAACTAGCTTATGCTATCTACTAAAATGCACCTCTTAGGTTTTCTATGATTGTCGCATCTACCCATTGCCGACTTATTTCCCAGTAAGTACTTCCATCCTCATTTAACTTTTCCTCAGACCGTGAGAAGAATAAATATTTTCCGTCTGCCGATACCCTTGCTCCACTTTCATGAATTTCAGAGTTTACATTTTTACCCAGGTTTATTGCTTTCCCCCAAGACCCATCTTCCATCTTAAAACTTAAATAAAGGTCCGAGCCACCGAACCCTTCTTCCCGTTCACTATCCCACATTAAGTATGATTCATCAGGCGCGATGAAGGGGTGCGCTGTCCATTGGCCTTCATTGATTTCCTCACCTAATAACTCAGGCTTCTGACGTCTGCCATCTTTGAGTGAAGATTGTCGAATCACATCTCCACTTTTGAAATCATCAAAAACTAAAGTTCCCTTTTTCGAGACGGAGGAACTCATGATAAACCAATCCTTTCTTTCAAATTCAGCCCCAAGGCTTTTGACCTTCGACCAGCCCGAATCAGTACGCTCAATGTATTTATTTTTACAATAAAGAATACTATCGTTGCCGGGATCTACAGCGTAGAAATCATATTTATTCCAAGAATTGTAATTGTCTTCATCTTTTCGAAAAACAATCACTTGAGGAAGAAATGGAGAGTGATAAGATGGGGTAAAATAAAATTCATTTTCATCAATACTGAAGGTAGCTGACAATTCTCGATCTTTTTTTAAAAGTTTATTTGAGTCAAAGACTTCAGCTATCACACCCGGTGTATTTAAATCCGAATAGGGTGAATCTTCATTTGCCATTTTAAGGGTTTCGGAACCGCTTTCAGGTGTATTACAAGCATTGATAAATGCTAAAGACACAAGCACTAAAATGATGATAAGGGGTTTATTCATGTTTATAATAGTTCTTATTGATTATTAATTATTGTTTATGGCTCCCAATTATTTACTCCTCGATTCACTCTGTTTTAAT
>CAYGNU010000741.1:0-2170 GCA_964351175.1 uncultured Roseivirgaceae bacterium
GAAACCTTAAACCGGCCAACTTGTTTGGCTGGTTTTCTTTATTTTCGAAACTATGAGTAAGAAGTTTCTCTTTATTGGATTTGCCCTTTTTGTTTCTTTCAACCTTCAGGCTCAAACCGATCTGATCATTAATTCGGAAGGCTTGCCCCCGATTACCACCTATGGAGGACAGGATTATAAGGGCAATAGTAGTGCATGGGCAGTGGTTCAGGATAATAGAGGAATTGTTTATTTGGGCGTAAATGCCGGAATGTTCCAATTCGATGGCACTGAATGGAGTAGTGTGGTTGCAAATGGCACGATCACTCCTAGAAGCTTTGCTGTTAATTCAAAAGGGCGTGTTTATGTTGCCGGACACAATGCTCTCGGATATTTGAAGCCTGACAAGGCAGGGAATATAAGTTATTATTCCTTGCAAGATCTAATACCTGAAGGGTACGATATTGGTATTCAGGAGTATGTCTGGATCATTGGTGATAAGGTTTTTTTTAATGGCCTTAATGCGATGTTTGTCTATGACGAGAAGGAAGAAACTATCGAGGCTTTTTCAGGAGAGCGAATGTATCCCTCATTTGTAATGGATGATAAGTTATATTTTACTGAGCGTAATACAGGCCTGAATTATTATGAAGAAGGGGCCATACATCAGGTAAATAATGCCGAATACCTTCAAAATAGAGGAGTCGTAGAAATTATATCTAAAGGAAAGGATTCGATTGTAGCGCTCACCAGGACGGGAGATATTTTTTTGACAGATATCAAATTAGAAAGTCATTTTATTAAGTGTGTGGATCCTGCTTTATCAGATAAGAGCGCGTATAAAATCTTTAGACTTTCGGATAGCTACTATGCTATCACCTATTTGAAGGCGGGCCTGATTATAACAAATGCCAAGTGGGAACCAATTCTCCATCTTGACGAAAAATCCGGGATAAGCAATGAAGTTCACAAGGCATATTTGGATGCGGATCAAAATCTGTGGGTGGCATCCTCCGCTGGTGTTCATGTAGTTGAGTTGGCTTCTTCTCTGTCAATATTAGATAAGCGATCAGGTATATCGGGATACGTGAGTGATGTAGAGGAGACGAACACTCAGCTACTTGTGGGGGCTACAGGTGGTTTATTTGCCAAACAAAAGAATGGAACAGACAAAGTCAACACAGATTTTAATTTGGTTGAGGGATCGGATATATACTACGATGATATAGTCACTGTCGGCAATGCAGCTTTGGGGCGTGCATATGAGTCTATCGGTCAGATAAAAAATGGAACGTATGAGCGGTTGTTTAATGGGCCAAGTAACTTTTCAGAAATAGTCTTTCTAAGCGAAAGTCAAGTAGCTGTGTCCATTGGTTCAAGCGGCCATTCTCTCCATGTATTCAAAGCCCATGCAACAGGCTGGTCCTTGTCTCACAAAATAGAAAATAAAATACTTCCCAAAATCATCAACAACTTCAGATTTGACCCATTGACTAAACTTCTTTGGGGTTCGAACGGTCAGGTAATTTTTAGTTTCAGTCTTACACCTGATTTCAAAAATATTGTGGGTTTCAAGACATATAATGAGTCCGATGGGCTTCCTCCAGAGTCTTATGTGTATGCACAAAATCTGAATTACCGGTTGATGTATTCCACCATAAAAGGCATGTATCAGTTCAACCCATATAGTGAACAGTTTTTTAAGCCCAAGGGGTTTCAAGGTTATTTTGATAACCGTGGATTGTATAGGGTAGAGCATCTCACAGATGATCATTATGTCTACAGCACCTACTCAGGTGAAATTGGAGTGATGGATATCTCTGATACAACAGAAGTGACATTTTCTCCTTACAGACAAAGAGATTTAATGCCCACAGATATCTTGCCGGTTTATGCCCAAAAAGGGAAAGGCGTCTTTTTTGGTGGGTTTGAATATTTGGGTTTTATTCAAGAAGGCAAAAATGAGAACTATCAATTTCATTTTGATCCGCTGGTAAGGCAGGTAGAGTTGATTTCGGGTAAAGACAGCACCTTATTTCAAGATTATTTTCTAGCAGAAGGTAGTTCCTTCAGTTCTCATCAAAAGACAGCAGTCAATTTGGTGCCTCAACAAAATGCACTTCGGTTTACATATACCGTACCCTATTATAGACACCCAACCATTCGTGATTATCAGGTGAAACTTGTGGGT
>CAYGNU010000742.1:0-2148 GCA_964351175.1 uncultured Roseivirgaceae bacterium
AGTGTACTCAACCCCCAATTTATAATATGCATATAGAAGAGGAAATACATCAAAAGAAATTTCGTAGCGAAGTGCAGAAAGCTACAATTAACTTATTATTTACCTCTAATTGGCTCACCAATAGGCACAAAGATTTTTTTAAAGGCTTTGGTTTAACGCCTCAACAATTTAATGTACTTAGAATACTAAGAGGTCAGCATCCTGGATCTATTTCCACCTCAGAAATTAAAGCCAGAATGCTTGACAAAAACTCCGATGCTTCTAGAATAGTAGATCGACTTACGCTAAAAGGTTGGGTAACAAAAAAAATATGTCCTGATGATAGAAGGTTAGTTGATGTTACTATTAGTGGCGATGGACTTAATTTGCTTGAAAGAATGGACGCTGACACTAATGCACTGGATGAATCATTAGGTCTGACAGAAGCAGATGCCGAGCAGCTTAATTTGCTACTCGACAAGATGCGATCTTAAGTTCGTATTTACGATTCAGTTCGTTATAGCTCTAATTACAAAGCCTCTAGCTCTGCCTTAACGAAGTTCATTAGCTCCTTGATATAAGGTTGGCTAAAATCAAATTTGATATTAGCAGCTGCATATACTTCTGGAATTGACTTAGTGTAACCTAATTTCAAAGCATTCATATATCCTTCCAATCCCTTTTGGGCATTTTCCTTATAATTCTTCCATACAGCAATAGCACCAAGTTGTGCCATGCCATATTCTATGTAGTAAAAGGGCACTTCATATAAATGAAGCTGTTTCTGCCACATAAATTTTTTATTCTCTTCCAATCCACTCCAGTCAGTCACATTATCAGAAAACTCTTCAAATATTCTTAACCAGGCTGTATGTCTTTCTTCTAAAGTATGGTTGGCATTTTCATACAACCAATGTTGAAACTTATCGATAGTTGCTACCCATGGTAGCGTTTCGATGATCTGTTCAAGATGCTCGGACTTCGCTCGTTTCAGGTCTTCCTCGTTATCAAAGAATAAATTCCAATGATCCATAGAAATCAATTCCATACTCATTGAGGCCAATTCCGCAACTTCAGATGGTGTGTTCTTAAAATCACTAATCTCTAAATCCATGGTTAAGAAAGAGTGAACTGCATGTCCCCCTTCGTGCAAAATGGTGATCATATCACGATGAGTAGATGTTGCATTCATAAATATGAACGGCACCCCTATTTCAGCCAATGGATAATTATAACCACCCGGAGCCTTTCCTTTTCTCGACTCAAGATCTAAATGGCCCATCTCATTCATAATAGCGAGACATTGGCCTAAAAATGGATCAAGGCGTTTGAAACACTCAATGGTTTTAGCGGTTAGGTCTTTACCATCTTTGAATGGTTTTAGGGCCTCTCTGTTCTCTGGATCAACGGCTTTATCCCAAGGTCTCAAGCTTTCTACTTTAAGCTTTTCTTTTCTATCCTGAGCCAATGTATTAAGCATTGGAGCTACTTCATGGGCAACGGCATTATGAAATTCAAAGCAATCAGCAGGACTATAATCAAACCTACCCATGGCCTTAAACATATAATCACGGAAATTATCAAAGCCTGTATTCTTAGCCACCTTATCTCGAAGGGTAATTAATTTGGTGAATAAATCATCAAATTTTTCTTTATCCTCAAGCCTTCTTGAAGCTATTTTGTGATAGACTTCTTCCCTCAATTTTCTATCTGTTGACTGTAGGTTGACAGCTGCCTGTTGCAAAGTAAGTTCTTTGCCCTCGTTCTCTACAGTCATGGCGCCACTCATTTGACCATATTTCTGAGTCTCAGTTTGTATTTCAGTATTAATAGG
This sequence comes from uncultured Roseivirgaceae bacterium, assembly GCA_964351175.1. Classification (GTDB taxonomy): domain Bacteria; phylum Bacteroidota; class Bacteroidia; order Cytophagales; family Cyclobacteriaceae; genus Fulvivirga. The sequence continues at coordinate 1,814 of CAYGNU010000742.1, forward strand.
AATATTTTCTTCTCTGAAAATTTCTATATCCTTCCGCATTTCACGGATCATGATATCAAAACCTGTTTCCTTTTCAAGCGCAGATAAATATTCAGATGCTACAGCCTTTTTATTTAGTTGATCACTAATAGGCGCAATTTTAGGTGCTATTTCAGTTACAAAATACTGATAGGCTTTACTATTCTCTTCATTATCGGTATAGCAGGTCATTCTAATATACCTCCACCCTGCATCTTCAGATATTATAGATTCAAGTTCGCTACGATCTTTAAACCATTGTCTTAGGTCATTATAACTCTCAATTGTCCTATTTTTAAGCTCATCAAAAAAAGGTG
>CAYGNU010000743.1:0-2148 GCA_964351175.1 uncultured Roseivirgaceae bacterium
CATATAACTCTGATCCCATTCCTCGGAACTGTGAACCTTGACCTGGAAAAATGTATGCTTTCATGGTAAAATCTATTTTCTATTGCCCAAAAATCGAAGCAGAAATAAAAAGAGGTTAATAAAATCCAAATACAACGTCAGGGCACCCATGATGGCTAGTTTATTCGAAGTTTCGCTTCCGAATTCTACACCGCTTCCTATTCGTTTTAGTTTCTGAACGTCATAGGCGGTAAGGCCGGTAAAGATAAGCACGCCTAAGATGCTAATGATTAAGTCCATTGTGCTGCTTCCCATAAACATATTGACCACCGAAGCAATGATGATGCCTACAAGTGCCATTATAAGTATGGAGCCGAATTTAGTCAGGTCAGTTTTGGTGGTATAACCCAAAACGGCCATAATGCCAAAAGTTCCTGCGGTAACTGCAAAGGTGGTGAAGATGGAACCTCCTGTATACATCAAAAAGATGAAACTAAGGCTCATGCCCATCAAGATGGCATAAAGCACAAAAAACAACAGTAAGGTAACCGAGTTGAAGCGGTTAAAGCCCATTGACATGAGTAATACAAATCCAATCGGGGCAAACATTACAACATATCCAAGACCAGTAAAGCCACCGGTTTGCAAATTGACCAAATACCCAATGTATTCCTCTGAAGTTCCAAAAACATACGATATAATTCCGGTAATAGCCAGTGCAGCAGTCATGTAGGAAAAAACGTTGGCCAAAAAGCTTTGTGTTACTGCAGCTGCTCCGACTTCGGCGCGTTTCTCACTGCTTAGGTAATTGTTACTTTGATCCATGGTGTTAACTTAGTTTAGATGAAATAAGACTGATAAATTCTTCTCTAGTAGAGTTTTTCATAAATTCTCCAGTGAAGGAAGAGGTAGTGGTTACTGAATTTTGTTTTTGTATACCCCTCATCTGCATGCACAAATGCTGGGCCTCTATAACCACGGCTACTCCGTCAGGGTTCAAGGTCTCTTGTATGCAATCTTTAATTTGATCGGTAAGCCTTTCTTGTACCTGCAACCTTCGCGCGAAAGCATCAACAACTCTAGGTATTTTACTCAATCCCACAATCCATCCGTTGGGAATGTAGGCAATGTGCGCTTTACCCAGAAAGGGCAGCATATGGTGTTCGCACATGGAATAAATTTCAATGTCTTTTACAATTACCATGTGCTTGTGATTTTCTTTGAACATGGCTGATGACAAAATCTGGGCAGGGTCCAGGTCATATCCGTGGGTAAGAAATTGCATTGCTTTTGCAACCCTTTCCGGGGTTTTTAGCAAACCTTCTCTGTTTACGTCTTCTCCAAGCTTGTCTATGATCTCTTTGTAGTGCGAAGAAAGGACGTCAGTCTTGGACTCGTTGTATTGCTCAATTCTTTCGTATCCTTCCACGTCATCATCATCCACCAGATGATCATGGTCCGATTTGCTTTTATTCGCCATAATATTCTACGTAATTGTTTTCAGTTTCTTGCAGCTTAATGCAATGCAAGGTTGCTCCCATATCAGCTATTGGTTTTTCCAATTCTTTCCAGAAAGCGATTGCCAAGTTTTCTGTTGAAGCCATGATGTCTTTTAAAAAAGCCACGTCAAGATTGATGTTTTTGTGATCAACATGTTTAACAACGTGTTCTTCTAGTATGACGCTTAATTCAGATAAATCTGCTACGAATCCAGTAGTTTTATCAGGAACACCCTTAACGGTAACGTGCATTTCATAGTTATGGCCGTGCCAATTCGGGTTGGAGCATTTCCCAAATACTTCATAATTTTTTTCTTCCGACCATTCAGGCCTCGCTAATTTATGCGCCGCGCTGAATCTGGCTCTTCTGGTTATGTAAACAACAGGATTTGACAAAGTGTGATTTTTAGGCGACAAAGATACTATCATTTTCAGAACGTACTTTTCTTTTATATCAATATATTTGAGCTTAAATCAAAGCATTTCACATGATTGTAGTTACCGGTGCAGCTGGATTTATTGGCAGCGCACTTATTTCTAAGTTGAATTTAGAGGGTTTTACTGATGTTATTGCCGTAGATGACTTCAGTGAAATAGAAAAATTAAAGAACCTGACTGGTAAGAGAATCACCTTGAAGGTAGATCGTGAATCCTTCCATCAGTGGTTAGA
>CAYGNU010000744.1:0-2146 GCA_964351175.1 uncultured Roseivirgaceae bacterium
TACCTGTTGATATTATAGCAGACGAGGTTTTAAATGGTTTCTTAAATGGGGAGCTTTGCCATTATAAGCGCAACGGAAAAATAAAGGTGGATAGATTTAGAAAAATCAATAAAAAAGTTATGATTAAATTACTTATGAACAAGAGTATTAATATAGGGAACTAGGTTGGTTGTAACATTCTGTAGTTAGTTTCAAATTTCACTTAACAAATTGAACTAGTTAGAGGTCACTCACCACCTCCACCACCACGGCTCCGTGAGTCACTGCTCTTTCATGTTCTATCACTAGGGCTTTGTAAAATACATTCGATGAATTGGTTTTTTATTGAGTCAGTGGTATTCATACGACCATGAATCAAACCAAGGTTTTAACGTTCAGTTTAGCGTTTTCTGTCAGTTTAGCGTTTGCTCACAACGAAGAGCAATATTCGTTTTATTCGCTTATTAAAAATAAAGTCAAAGGAAACTACACATCCAAGTTTAATGCCCGCTGTCTGCGTAAACTTCGTAATTTCTTTAAAGAGGGCAAAGAGCTATATATTCCAGAGCTCGACTCGATGAAAGAAACAATCGAAAGCTATCCCTTTAAATCTAAAAGAAGCAAGTCCGTATTTTACCACTATACACGCTCTTCAATTGCTAAGAGAAATGCCTTGGGTAACAACTCGATATCTTTTTTTAAATACAACCGAGTCACAAGGAAGGATGATGGTTTCTCCAATGTGTTTATTGCAAAAGATCCTTATAGTTCGAGTGGGTATGGAGAGATACAGTTAAGGTTTAAGATTTCTCTTAGCGCAGTAGTTGTTAACGTAACATCTGATGATTTGATGTATGAAGTTCTAAATACCTACCCAAAGCTTTCTTCGTGTTGGGGGGATACTGAGGTCAGTGAGCAAGAAAACCCTTTTTTCAGTTTAATCCTAGAGGAAAATGGAGTTGATATTTGGGCTTATCATAGTGATGACTGGTTTCAGATTGTTAATCACAGGGTTATCGAAGAACTTTCAGTGGGAGAGTTCGAAGAATGGTATTAAATTACTTTGTCTTGTAGTAATCTGTATTACTTTCGATTTTCACCTCAACAAAAATAACAACTTACAAGACACTCACCACCTCCACCACCATCGACTTGTAGAGTCATTTAGCTTATGCTAAAAACTCTTCATGATTCACAAAGCTGTTTGGATTTTAATTTTCTCATTTTCAGTACTTGCTAGTCCAATTCCTTCTGACTTTGGAAAGAAACTCAGGGTACATTTAAAAGAAAGTAAGTTTGCTGGCCTATCAGTCTTGGTACTAAATAATGGTGGTTCAAGTTTCCAAGGGCATTATGGATTCAGAGATGTAGTAGCAAACCTTAAACCTGACGGTGATACAGTCTATGAAATTGGCTCCATTTCGAAGTCGTTTGCAAGAATCGCCCTGGCAACTCAAAGCAAAGTTCGTCTTAAAGACGATATTTCGCTTTATCTACCAAATGAAATTAGGGCCCCTCGTCCTTATGGTGAAAATATAACGATAGAGAATCTTATTACTCATACGGGGATTAAGTTCTCTGTGCCTTGTACTATACGATTATCAAATCCAAATGAACTTAAATGCTTTGGCGTTGACTTAGATGAGCAGTTAACTGACCCATATCGAAATACAACAAGAGAATTGGGTTATCAGTTTGTAAACGAATTTAGTTATACGGTCGATGAGTTTGCTCAATATTTTCCTGTCCCAGGAAGCTTTTACTCTTATTCCAATATTGGTCTTGGATTAGTAGGGGAGTTTTTAGCACAAGAGTTTAATACAACTTTTGAGAACTATCTTACTCAAAATGTATTACTTCCTCTTGGAATGAAAAATACTCGAATTGATATGCCTTGTGAGCTAAGTAACAGCTGTCAAAATCTGGCCAAGGTTTATAGTAAAGATGCTATTTCTGGTGACTGGAAAGAAGCAAGTCTCTGGCATCTTCCAGGGATGTCAGCTGCAGGTGGAATTCGCTCGACTTTAAACGATATGAAAAAATTTCTTAAGGCGAATCTAATACCTGAAACAACCCAGCTTGAAGTTGCTCTGAAGAAAGGGCAGTCTCAACTACAGGATTCAACGGATTCTCATAATCAAAATATTTGTTCGACAGGGCAACGGCC
>CAYGNU010000745.1:0-2142 GCA_964351175.1 uncultured Roseivirgaceae bacterium
AACTATTACCATATAAGGTTGTGGAAGTTGATCTAGCCAGCGTCACTGGGTGAAGGATAAATGACAATACCGTGTTATGAATACTTGATACAGTAGACAATATTTTAGGGTCTTCCGTGCCGGAAAAGAAATTAAAACCTCGTCTCTGTCTTTGAAGATAGGCATACAATTGGGCATCTGCATCGAATGCATTTGGAGCAAAAATGTTCTTAGACAAAACTTTCATTGCACTTTTTTGATATGCAGTGGAAACTGGTATAAACGGTTTAGTATTTGATTTTTGCTCTGGAAATGAACGATCAACATGAACGCCACCTATTTGAATACTTAAATTTCTAGCCATTGCAGCTCGTTGTCCATTTAATGTATAATACCTAGATCGCAGACTATTATAAGATTCACCTGGCTTAACAAATCGTTCTTTAAGAATACCCATAGCGTTATTTATGGTCTTAAAACGATCTTGAGAATAAGTGACTACGTCACTACTCATATCCCAAACCATCACCCTTGGATCAATTCCTCTACCCGGAGAAGTAATATCTGCATCATTACCAAAAGTTAATTTAGGATCTGTGCTTTTACTCAATATTTTTGAAATTCCCTCGCTTTCGTTTTCTGGAGTAAACTGCGAATAGCCAAATTCAATTGCCCAATGATCATATGGCCCTGTTTTGGTTGTATAATAATCACCTTGTTTTGTTTTATCAGAATTGATATTAACTATAGAATAATCCATAACAGAACCTATTAAACCCAACTCTCTTGTAATAGAAGTGTTGTTCAATTCTTCAGGACTAAGCATAGTACTAGCTTTCATATTATGGTTTAGACCTAAAGTGTGACCCATCTCATGTAAAACCACTTCGGTTATAAACTGATCAGTTAAAGTTTTTAGCTCTTCAGGGCTAGCATTTAAGGCTTCAACCATGGTCATAGCTCCGGCCTGCATACTTCTTAATTCATCTCCAATCGAACAATTCAAATGCTTAGCTGCGTATGGATTGATTATTTTATTTTCTTTTGAAGGCCATCCTGCAATACCTGTGAAAGTCTCATCTTCATACATTGGACTTAATAACATACCATAATCAAATGTAATATCAGCACCAAGAATTTGTCCAGTTCGAGGATTAACAAAGCTTGGGCCTATGGCATAACCTAAATCTGAAGAAACCCATCTAAGAACATTATAACGAATATCTGAAGGGTCCCAAGTTGCAGTATCAGGCATCTGTTTCATTACAATTGCATTTTTAAACCCTGCCTTTTCAAAGGAATCATTCCATTTTAGTCCTGCTTGAATAATCACCTCACGAATCTGAACAGGTGTAGTATTTTCTACCCACCAGACTATTGGTTCTTTAGGCTCACTTAACGCAGCCTTTGGATCTTTCTTTTCTAAATGCCAACGATTTATAAGGTCTTTGTAGTTTAGCAACTTAGTAGTTGTCATGTCATTTACCTCTTGAGTAAAATAACCTACACGCGGATCATCATATCTGGGGCGATAGTTGTTTTCAGGAACTTCTAAAAATGAATGCTGCATTTTGACATTAACATTTCTTGCATCCGTTATATCCTTTCCTCCAAAATTCATGGGTGATGAATTTTCATAGGCTAGGTTTACTACTACATCAGTGTTTTTAGGGAATGATCTTAGCTTAATATAGCTCGATTTAGAAGATTCCAATTTACCTAAATTAAAAACGCTTCCTGGAGGTAGTCCAGGAGGGTAAGTTGGCCTAATGGGATCTAGGTTTTCAGAAATAAATAAACCATCTGCTTCAAATAGATAACCATCTTCATCTTCTGCCAAAATCTTTTGAGAGTAAAATATTGATGCTGAAACATCCACATTTGCCGATTTACTTATGGCATTACTTGAGTCATAATAGAAATTTGTATTCTGCCTTACAAATTGAATCTTATCGAAATTTTTTTCCATGTTAAAAACCCAAGTTTCTCGGATCATATTCTGATTTAGAAACAGTTCAGGTGGTCCTCCCATTGAGAAGCTTTGATAGATATATTCTTTATCCAATTGCTTCTTGTTAATATAAAGTTTCACGCTCCCTGAAGTCGTGTCCTGATATATTGTAAATAGGCCAATAATTTTTTTAGAACTTTTAACTTTTTCCT
>CAYGNU010000746.1:0-2132 GCA_964351175.1 uncultured Roseivirgaceae bacterium
CCCATCTTATCAGCTATCTCATTGATATAAGTGATAAGTTTTTGACTTTTATTTAATCGTTCTTTTATCCCGACTTCATTCGTTTGCCTTAATTGATCTAGCCTAAGTGGTACATTATGAAAATTCGGAATGGTATCTGTGAGGTTGCTGGTATCAAAATCAGAAAGGTTATAAATGAACTTGCCAAAAGCTTTAGCTCCTTCATAGGCCTGTTGGGTAGAATTTACAACATCAAATGTCAGGGTTCTTTTTTTGAAGTCGAAAACCCGCCAGTAATTATTTTGATCATCTTTGAAAAACGAGGAGCCATTTTCCGTGCGTATTAGTCGCAAATTATTGTTGATATCAGTTTTAGATGAGTTTTTTAATTCCAAATGGTTTAGCACCAGTTGGATGTTGTTCATCATGCCTGATATGTCTTTAAAGACAGTGTCATTAATCCGCTGAAGCAAATAATCAGGATTTGTAAGGTCTTTATTGATAGCGCGGAAAGTATCATTGATATGTCCACTTCCGGTAGGTTGTATATCTACTATGACACCTTCTACATCGAACTGTTTGATTGTTTCAATGAGATATGCTTTCGACCACTTCATATGCTCCAGAGGTTAACAGGGTAGCGGCCTTCGCTGATCAGATTTTCTAATCTCAGTTTTACAATTTTTTTGTCCTCTTTATAGGTTACACCAAACCAGTGCTCATCGGTAGTCATTACTGGAATGGGAACCCCAAGCTTGCGCACTTCATTGAGCACATCAGGAATGAAAAACTCTGATTTCAATTCCTGACCTGAATTTTGTAAGAACTGAGCAAAAAGACTGTTCATTATTTCAAATACAGGAGAGGTGAAACCCATTAAGTTCATGGAGACAATTTCTTCGCCTGTAAGCTTAATTTCCCGACCATCCTCAAGGTAATAAACAGTATTATTATCTTCATTTTTCAGAATATGAGTTCGTTCAACTATACCGTTTAAATGTTGACTGGCTGATATTTCACAGATCCCTCTAGAAACATGCCCATGGTCTGATAAAGTGTTTTTAAGTCTGAACCCTACCATGCAAGCGTTCAAATGATCATTATCAAGATTGCACAGATGATCATGCATCTTTATTAGTGACTCCCGACCATAAAAATCATCTGCATTAACGATAGCAAAGGCTTCGTTTACTTTTTCATGGGCCATCATCACAGCATGGGCTGTTCCCCATGGCTTTTCTCTTCCCTCAGGTAAGTCAAATGCTTCTGGTAGTTTATCCAGCTCCTGAAAAACATATTCAACTTCTATTTCATCATCCAGCTTATCCAAAAACTGGTTTTTGAAGTCTGTTTCAATAGATTTTCTGATGACAAAAACCACCTTTTTAAACCCAGCTTTAATGGCATCATAAATAGTATAGTCCAAAATGGTTTCTCCATTCGGACCAAAGCCATCCATTTGTTTTAAGGCACCATACCTACTTCCCAGACCTGCTGCCAGAATAACAAGTGCGGGTTTGGTGGTCATACTTCAATATCTAGTTTAGTGCGAAGTTTGAAGAGCATATACAAACCAGCTCCAAAAAGTAAGAGGAGGATAAGTCCTTGCATCAAATCACCATAAACGATACTTCCGATACCAAATAATGCAGAGTAAATAGAAATACAACCAACAAAAACACTCAATATGAGATGTGGAAGATCCCACTTTTTTGAAGGGTCAATACTTGTATCGCCTTCCGCTAATAAGGCCTCTTTTACTTTTCTCCATCCGGGTCCTCCTGGGTGTGTTTGCTTGTAGAATTTCTTAAGCGTTTCCATGTCTTCCGCAGGAGCCATATAAGTAGCTATTACCCATACGATGGTTGTTATGCCAGTAGCTAACAAAAGCTTCATAGTGAAACCATCCAATATTGCGTTGGCTATCATAGTGTCAGGTACTATCAATACGAGAATGAAGGCATTGACAGTAGCTGCGAGCATGGCTACAATTTCAGTCCAGGCGTTAATTCGCCACCAAAACCACCTAAGTAGATAAATTGAGCCTGTGCCAGCTCCCGATAACAATAGGAGATCGAAGGCTTGGGTGGCATTATTGAGAATTGTAAGCGCGAATATGGCCGTAATGATCATTAAGGTCACCGTAGAAATTC